>CAZIPU010000001.1:0-44564 GCA_964541005.1 uncultured Syntrophales bacterium
GACAAAGGCATTCACTATGCCTGCGTGGGGAATGTGCCGCATCACCCGGGAAACCACACCTATTGTTCCCGCTGCCGAAAGGTGGTAATTAAACGCAATGGGTTCTGCGTTGAGGAAATTCGTCTGAAAAACGGCCGGTGCCTTTTCTGCGGAGAGAAGATCGCCGGGGTGTGGACCTGAAAACGGATGAGGCGGCCCGTGACGAGTAAGAGAAGATGGATAGGGGCGTTTGTCCTGGGGATTTTTTTATTAGGGGGTGTCGTGATGATTGAAGATTGCAGAGGTGCGTCGGGAGAGGTCCGTTCTCCTGCTGTGGCGGGGCAGTTTTATTCCGATTCGGAGGCGGCGTTGCGGCTGGGGATCGAGAAATACCTGGACGACGCCGTCCCGGCGAAGGTGAAGAAACCCATTGCCCTGATCCTGCCCCATGCGGGGTATATCTATTCCGGCCAGGTGGCCGCCGACGGCTACAACCAGGCCGGGGATCATCAGTACGATGTCGTTGTCATCCTCGGGACGAATCATGCGGCGGCGGGATTCCGGAAGGTCGGCCTTTACCCGGGCCGGGGATTCAGGACCCCCCTGGGCGTTGCGGAGATCGATCAGGAGGTTAACGACGAACTCCTGCGGGAAGACCGGGACTGCGTGGCCGACAGGGGGGTGCACGCCAACGAACACTCCATCGAGGTCCAGGTTCCCTTTGTCCAGGCCGTTTTCCCCAAAGCCAGAATCGTCCCGGTCCTGATCGGGACGCCTGACCGGGACCTCTGCACACGCCTGGGCCAGGCCCTCGGGAAGGTGCTGAAAAACCGCCGCGCCCTGATTGTCGCGAGTTCCGACCTCTCTCATTATCCGTCGGCCCAGGACGCCGTTTCATCCGATCCGGCCGTTCTGGATGCCGTCATTACCCTCGATACGCGCACCTTTCAGGATGCCATCCGGACCCAGATGAACCGCAACCTGCCGAACCTTCATACCTGTGCCTGCGGGGAAGGCCCCATCATGGCGGCTATGGTCGCCGCCGTGGCCCTGGGGGCTGAAGGGGGACGGGTGGTCAGTTACGCCCACTCGGGGGACACGATCATCGGGGACCAGAACCGGGTCGTCGGTTATGGCGCCGTGGTCCTGACGGGGGAAAAGGAGCGGGTCGATTCCCGTTCCCTGGAGCGCCCGGCATCCGCTACCGGCGGAACGAATCTGAGTCCGGAAGACAAGAAGGCCCTCCTGGCCTTTGCCCGGGAGGCGATCACCCGTTACCTGACCACCCAGACCGTTCCCCTGGCGCGGGGATTTGCGCCCCTTCTTCAGCAGCCAAGAGGGGTTTTCGTGACCCTCAAGAAAAGGGGGGAACTGCGGGGCTGCATCGGGCGGCTGGTGCCCGACATGCCGCTGAGTAAGCTGGTCGGGGTCATGGCCCTGCAATCCGCTTTCCAGGACCCGCGCTTCTCACCGGTCAATGCTTCCGAACTGAAGGACCTGGAGGTCGAGATTTCCGTCCTGACCCCCATGGAGCCCGTCTCGGGATACGAGGACATCGTTGTCGGGCGCGACGGGGTTGTCCTCAGCAAGGACGGCCGTTCCGCGGTGTTCCTCCCCCAGGTGGCGCCCGAACAGGGCTGGGACCGGGACAAGATGCTCGACCAGCTGAGCATGAAGGCTGGCCTGCCCCGGAACGCCTGGCGCCAGGGCGCCGATTTCGCAACCTTCCAGGCCATCGTCTTCCATGAAGGGGAATTCAAGTAAGCGTAACCATTTGTCACCCCGGGCTCCGACCCGGGGTCCATTTCCAGCGTTCGGTTTGTCCTGGATGTCGGATCGAAGAGACTGTGTCGTAATGTCATTCTGAGCCGTCAGGCGAAGAATCTCGGTTTTTAGAATACTGTTATTATTAGATTTTTCACTTCGTCCAGAATGACCTTGAACGTCAATCGGATATGACACACTGCCTTCGAAGTCCGGCACGACAACAACGGTCCCTGCCCCTTCAAGGGGTGGTCGGGGTGAGATGGCACCTTGTTTGTCATTCCGAGGAGCATGGGCGACGAGAAATTTTTTCCTCGGTGTCATTTCGACCGCAGGGAGAAATCTTGTTTTTCCCACCACGCATCCCCTGAATCTCATTCATAAATTCTGATTGACATTGCCCTCCGCCCGTCTTACGCTGCGTCCCGCCTGCACGGGGGCCATCCACTTTACACAATAAAAATGACGGGGCCATCAAAAGCCTCTCAATCATAAATACATCAGTCAGATTGAGGCAGAACACAAAAAGAAATAGGGGAAGTGTCCCTATATTACCTATATTACCCTATATTACCCTATATTACCGGAACTCCACGCAAAGACAGCGATCATGGCTTCAGCGAATATTGGCCGACTCCTTTATTAGCTCTGCTGCATGACGTTGTTAGGATTATTCTCTGTCATCTAGTAGTTTCCGACTGTCTACATACGTAGTAACAATTGCGTCAATAGCCTTGAATGGCAACACTTTCTTCAATTGCCCTATGATTTCTTCGGCTTTTTCCAATTGCTGTTCCTCAGGATAATGATCAAACAATACTGCCATGCATAACTCCGAAGCAAAATTGAAATGATATTGCTTCTTCGCTATATCAATTTCAAGAAACCCACACCTTTCCTTGGATGCATTAGTTAAAGCAGTAGACACCGACTTTTCCTGTACATGCCCTCCAATACTGTTGCGGTAGTCCTTCATAAGAGAGTGGGCCGCAGCTGTGACGCGGTTCAGTTCGTCAAAGGCGTTCTGCAAGGGTTTGGGTTGCAGACGAATCGCTTCTTGAAATTCTTGATTCATACTTAACGAATGTACGGCGCTGTGTACCTCCATCATTGTCTTGAAAATGCTTCTCAGGAAATACAGCTTTCGCCACGGAATCTGGTTGACATCCAGTTCTGGAATTTCCTGTCCGAGCAATCCTCGATACTCCAACTCCAAATCTTCTTTAAGTATGCAAAGGCGGGCTACATTCGTTGCAACCGGATCATTTGACGGAAACCATCGTTGAAGGACAATAAGCTCCTTGGTCACTCTATTCATGATCTTTTTTTCCCATATCCACCACGCTTTTCCTATTTTGTTGTTACCATCCGGGCCGATTTGAAGAAGACCCAACTCACAGTGACGCCGCCCATGACGGAATGTTCTTTGGTCACCAGGGGGCTGTCCTCGATCTCGGCGCCTTCCATGAAATCCACGCTGAAAAACGCGTTCAGGATCAGGGATTTGATCGTTTTATTCAGCCCCATGGTCAGGGTCGAGCCGCTGTAACCCCCTTCGGAATCGTAAGCCGGCCGCCGGGATGTCGCGTAGCGCGGTTCGACGGTGTAGAAGTAGTCGTGGTAGTCGCTGTCGGCGAAGATGGGACCCGCCGACAGGCCGAAATTGACGCCGGTGCCGGGGATGATATCGTTGACTTCGAGATTAACACGGGGGGTGAAAATCCAGCCTTCGTGGCGGACGTCGGAGAAGTCCGTCGAAAAGACGGCGCGGACGGGAAAGTTGAGGCCCAGCTTGTAACGGTTCTGACCGCCTTTCAAAAGGGTCACATTCAGGGCGGGGCCGACCTCGAAAGTGGGGTCCAGATCGGGCATGCCGCGGCGGTCGTCGTTGTCGTCGCTGTCGACGGGGACGCCGCCATAGAAACTGACGTCGAACAGGATCCGGTCCGTCTCGAAAATGCGCCCGGAAATGCGGTCCTTGTCGACGCGCAGGAAATCACCACGATATATAATATAAGGATAGGGAAGCGCGTAGAAACGGCCCTCGTCGGAGCCCCGGTAATCGGGCAGGTACAGGGCGGCCACCCCGACCCCGACTTCCCAGAGCGGTCTTTCTTCGGCAAAGGCTGCTTCGGAGCCCAGGAAACTCAAAAGAACACAGAGTAAAACCAGCATGCGTTTTATGGACATAAATTTCTCCCCTTTCAGGTTGCGGCCGTCTCCTTCCCCGGTTCGAACTGGCGCTTGGCGGCCAGAAACGACGGCAGGTGGCAGAGGAAGTATGCCAGGCTCTTCCGGTGCTGCCAGATACGGTCACGGAATTTCCGGCGCCAGCCGGGGTCGGAATAGAATCGCTTTACATGTTCGTTGTAGAGAAAATCCAGTCTTGCCTTCGATTGAATCCCCCTGGGGACAAAGACAAAATTCAGGCAGTTCATGAGGCGCCAGTCTTCGTCGAATTCACCTTCCTCCCGGATCGTCGGCCACAGGGGCGCCCCGGGGAACGGGGTGAATTTGGCCATGTTCATGTCGTCCAGCCCCAGGGAGATAATAAAATCGGATGTCCGGCGGATGGATTCTTCCGTTTCTCCCGGCAAACCCATCATGAAAAGGCCCTTGGCCCGCAGCCCCGCCTGCTGGATCATACGGACGGTGTCCCGGACTTCTTCCAGGGAAACGCCCGATTTATGCAATTTCAGCAGCCGCGGATCCGCCGATTCGATTCCCAGGGAGACCATCAGGCACCCGGCGTCTTTCAGCATCCGCAGTAGGGGAGCGTCGGTATAACCGACCCGGACGGCGCAGTTGAAATGCATCCCGAGGGGATGCCGGGCCAGTTTCTCGCAGAGTTCGACGATGCGCTTCCGATCCTGCGTGAACAGGTCGTCATAGATGTTGACGTGGCGAATCCCGAACCGCGTCCGTAAATGATGCAGGTGTTCATAGATATATTCGGCGGAGTTGTAGCGGAACCCCTTCTTGAAGACGGACCGGTCGCAATAGGAACACTGGTACATGCAGCCCCGTGAGGTGATCATCGTCGCCCCCGGCGTGTTGACGTAGCTGAACAGGGGAAGGTGGTAGTGCCGCGGGAAACCCTTCAACCGGTCGTAGGCGGGAAAGGGAAGCGTGTCCAGGTCGGCGATATGGGGACGGGGCAAATTGGCGACGGTCTGAGAGCCGTCGCGCCGTATCAGGCCGGCAATGGTTTCCGGCGGCATCCCCCCGGCCAGTTCCGACAGGGTGATTTCCCCTTCTCCCGCACACAGGAAGTCGAACGCCGGGTACCGGTCCAGGAGCACCGCCCCCATGGCGGACACATGCACACCGCCGCAGACCGTCCGGATGCCCGGATTGACGTCCTTTATTTTTTGGGCCATGTCCGCCGCATCGGGAAACGAGGAGGTCGTGGCCGAAAAACCGACGATCTGAGGCTTCAATTGAAGGATCGATTTGACCTGCTCGTCGAGATTGAAGGGAACGCCCGGGCCGAGTCCGTCGTAGACAAAAACGTCATGGCCCTGCTGCAGCAGGTAAGCGGCAATGGAGAGGATGCCCTGGGGCACCATGCGGTTGGCGATATCCGTCACGTCCCGGGAACCGGGAAACCAGTTGAACCCCCGGGGTTGAACCAGGACGATACGCTTTCTGTCGTTGGGTGAAACCTTTCCCATTCGTTCAATCCTGTGTGCCGGGATCTTTTTTCATCAGGTGTTGCCGGAACCCAAAAGCCGCGCAGAGTATAGAAAAAGGGCATTCCGGTGTCAATGCCATTCTGGAATCGGGATTGAGGAAGACAGCGTGACGGATTCCCGTCAACAGGCGTGATGAAAAGCGGCGTTTTTCCGGAAATGATGCCTAATTCCAAGAAATCATCGGCACATCGGCGAGACGGCAACGCAGCAGATCACAATTCCAGCCATTGCCTTACCTCGGCAGGCGTCGCCAATTCCCGTCCGCAGGAGGCGGCATGCCTGGCAGCCATTCGGATCCAATCGGCATTACTGGCTTGGACCTGTTTGCCGGGATCAAGGTAAAGGCTGTCTTCAAGTCCGGTTCGAATGCCGCCCCCCATTTGTGCGGCGAGCAATTGTATTCTGGCATGAAAGCTGCCGATACCCGATGCGGCCCAGGTCGAAAACGGAGGTAACTGGGAAACCAGGTAATTGAGGTGATTCGGCAAGGCATTCAAGGTCCCCAGAGATCCCAGAATCAGGTTGAAATAGCACGGCTGTCGGAGATAACCTTTCGTTATCAGATATTTTGCATAATCGACCATACCGGCTTCAAACACCTCCAATTCCGGTTTGATACCCCTGTCCATCATGCGAGCAGCCAGTTCCCGGATGATCCGAGGCGGATTGATGCCGGCCTGCGTGTGGAAATTCATGGATCCCAGGGTCAGGGAAGCCATGTCGGGTTTCAATTCATCCGGCAGATCCAAGACGGCCGCCCTTTGCTCCAGATCCTGCCAGTCGCGCCCGCTGGTTGTAACACATAGAATGAGTTCGGAATCTTCGTTGCGGATACGGTGGATGATATCGGCGTATACCGACGGATCCGGCGTCGGTTTTTCATCGAGATCCCGTGCGTGCAGGTGAATGATGGCGGCGCCGAGACGACCCGCTTCGATTGCTGCTGCGGCAATTTCAGCAGGCGTGGCGGGAAGATGTGAATTGTCTTTCTTTCTGGGTACCATACCCGTCAACGCGGCATTGATCAATAATTTATCCCGCATGGGACAAGGAACCTCAATTCCCGTCAGATCTGCCTCCAGGGTCGTCCATTCCCGGATGTCTTCCCTGCCGAAGGGGGAAATTTTAGGAAGCTTTCCTATTTCCCTGTATCCGAAATGACGCTTGTACCAATGGATGCTTTCCGGTCTGTCCGCATTGGTGATCAGAGTTGTACACCCAAGGCTGCGCAGAATCTGCATACGCCGGGCCTGCAGTTGTCGTCCCAGCCCCGTCCGGGTGCAGTCGGGACGTACAGCCAGGAGAGTTGTTTTACCGGTCTCCGGTGAGAGGAACGTATAGCCGGCTGTGCCCAGCAAAAGGCCATCTTGTTCGGCAACGATGAAGCATTTGTCATCCAGGGGCCCCATTTCCGGCGAGGGAATGTGATGCATATTGTAGGGGCGCATCAGGTCGATGATGCCGGGAATATCCTCCGGACGGGCAAAACGTATTCTGCAACACTCATGGACTGCCTTCATGAATTTGCCTCTGCACCATGTAAAGTTGTGATTATGGCTATTTTTTTTCAAAAAGTTTGTCAAGGAATTTCATTCCTCATTTGGTTGAATTGTCTTCAAGAGCGTAAGGGATGGGATTGTTTTCGCAGAGCAAGACATCAACGGCCAGTTTAACCCCTCCACGTATCCCCTTGACAATTTTCCTGTTTTGCTGCAAATTCCAACGGCTGCCCGGGAGGATCCATACAGGAAGGTTCCTATCCGGCTAAAAAGTCAGCGGCACCCTTATGGAGGAAATCCGGCCCTTGATGAATGAACGCACAACGATCGTTTCGTCGACAGGAAGTTACCTGCCGGAAAAGCGGGTCGGCAACGACGATTTGACACAGTTTCCCCGGGAGGCGATCCCTCTGATCGCGGAGAAAACGGGGGTGCATTACCGGCGGGTGGCGTCCGACGACGAGTGCACGTCCGACCTGGCGATCCGTGCGGCAAAAAAGTGCCTCGAAAAAGGGGGCATCGATCCCATGCAGGTCGAGGGGATTATCCTGGCAACCTCTTCCCCCGACCGCATGCAACCGGCAACGGCAACCCGGGTGCAGGATCTTCTCGGGGCCAGGCAGGCTTTCGCCCTGGACATCAATTCGGTCTGTTCCGGAAGCACCTTCGGCATCGCCCTGGCGGATGGCCTCATCCGGTCGGGCCAGGCCGACCGGATCCTGCTGATCGCATCGGAGGTTTATTCGAGAATTCTGAATCCGAAGGATTACACAACCTTCCCCTTTTTCGGAGACGGCGCGGGAGCGGTCCTGCTTCGTGCCGGTATCAGAGAGGAAGGAGGAATTCTCCGTTCCTGCCTGCGGAGCGACGGCGGCGGAAGCGAGATGATCTGTGTTCCCGCCGGAGGGACGCAACTGCCCTTCGGCCGGATGACCCATCCCCGATCGGCGTTCTTCCGCATGAGGGGTGCCGATGTGTTTTCCTTTGCCGTCGAGAAGGTCCCGGAGATCATCCGGCAACTTCTGGCAGAGGCCGGGGTTTCCATCTCCGCGATCCGCTGCTTTGTCTGCCACCAGGCCAACGCAAATATCATCTATAAGGTTGCTGAGATACTTGATGTCCCGGTCGAGCGGTTTTTCATGAACCTGTCCGATTACGGGAACACGGCCGGGGCCTCCGTGCTGATTGCCCTGGACGAAGCTCTGACGGAAGGAATGATCCGGCAGGGCGACCTGGTGGTGACGGTTGCCTTCGGGGGGGGGCTTTCCTGGGGGGCAAACCTGATTCAAATATAAAATGAGGACGAGATATGACGGACCTTTGGAATCAACTGAAAGCGGTTCTTCTGGAAGAATTCCTGGAGATTGCCGACGGAACGGCGGTAACCGAAAAAACGAAACTGGCCGAAATTCCCAACTGGGACTCCATGGCGGCGGTGAACCTGCAAATTCTGATCAACGAGATCTTCCAGGTCGAACTGCCCCTGGACCTCCTGCAGGATGAAGCCACCTTCGAGGAATTGATCGGATTCATCCGGGAGCCGGAAACCATTGCCGACGCCATGCGGCGCTTCCATGAAAGAAGTTGAAGGATTCGGGAGAAGTCATCCGGCTTGTCCATGCCCCGCCGGGTTTCAAGGTTTTCAACAGGAGGAAGGGGGAGGCTTTTGGCCTCCCCGCGGTTAGAGAGGAAGGTAGGTTGTTTAACCTGCCACTAAAAAATATTCTATCGGCTCAACATGCCCCTGTTTATTGCCGAATTATCATCTTCTTGCCCTTATCTAATGCATGTTGAATGCCAATTGCCATGAAACAACACAACATGATGATATAACTATATTTTAATCAAATAAACCTTTTTTGAAAAGATCAAAAAATGTCGACCGGTCGCGGCAGGAACAGACAATAATCCATTCATAACAATCTGTTACAAACCGAGGTCATTGAGGCGAGATTCGACAATTTTGTCGAAAAGCGCCTGTCCTTTTTGATTCTTTTTGGGGAAAGATTGAAAGCGCCACGGATTTCGCAAAACCCCGATGTTCTTCCCTTCCCGGAACCGGAAAATTGCGGAAAGCAGCCGGTCCCTGGCGGAGAATGGGAAAGAGAATCCTGTTATGGTTTCATAATATACGGGAATTACTTGATTTCTTCTTTCACGGAACGTGATTTTCGGCCTAAAGTATATTGACATCCGCAGCGGCTTTTCCTATACTGCCGCTCCCTGTCGGGGAAAGCCACCATCTTCATGTCCAGGCGCGTCGGGTGTGTGCCAGGCCAAGGCTGGAGGGAGAAAAACAGCCGGCCGGTATGGGGTATGGCTGCCCTTAACCCGAAAGGTCGTAATGCATCACATAAAGCAGACGGGGGGAGATGAACAGTCGTCATGGAATACAACCGAGCGGCCGTGGTGATTCCGGTCTACAATCATGAAGAAAAAGTGGCTGAGGTCATTAGGCAGGCGATGTGCCTCCTTCTGCCCATTTACGTGGTCGACGACGGATCCACCGACGGCACTTACGAACGGATCAAGGGCATCCCGGAAATCACCGTCCTGCGCCATGAGAAAAACCTGGGAAAGGGCGCTGCACTGATGACGGGATTCGCCGCGGCGGCTCCCACGGCGGAATGGGCCATCACCATCGATGCCGACGGCCAGCATAATCCGGAAGACAGTTGGAACCTGTTCCAAGCGGTTGAGAAGGGGACACGGCCCATCGTGATCGGCTGCCGGCAGGGTATGGATCATCGGCATGTTCCGTTTGCAAGCCGTTTCGGGCGGGGATTCTCCAATTTCTGGGTGCGGATGTCCGGCGGACCCGTTCTCACGGACAGCCAAAGCGGTTTCCGTCTCTATCCCCTGCCCGAGATACTGTACATGCCCGTCGAGTCTCAGCGTTTTCAGTTCGAGGTGGAAATCCTGGCCCGGGCCGGATGGAAGGGCATGCCGGTTCTGGAGGCCCCGGTCGGCGTTACTTATGCGCCCAAGCAGGAAAGGGTCTCCCATTACCGGGGTTTTGTCGATTTCTTCCGAAATGCCGCCACTTTCAGCCGTCTGATCATTCTGAGACGGTTTATCCTGCCTTTCACCCGGTTCAGAAATTGATGAGAGCGCATCCGTATCTTTCCCGGTGGATTCTGGCCGGCGTCATCCTCATGATCGTCGCGGGGCTTTTTGCCGCCGGTGTTCATCGCCTCAGATTCGACACCGATGTCCTCAATGCCCTTCCCCAGGATGACCCGGTTCTGGTCGACGGCCGCTATGTTTTTCTCCATCACCCCATTCAGGACCGCATCGTGGTCGATGTCGGCCAGGCCGGAGGGGATGTGGAACGGCTGGTCGGAGCAGCCGGACTGATCGAACGGCGCATGCGGGAAAGCGGCCTCTTCCGGAAAGTCGGTCTTGAATCCATGGGCCGCCTTTTCCCGGAACTTCTGCGCCACACGGTGGATCATCTTCCCGCTCTTTTCGATTCGGACGAGTTGGAAAGGCTGATTGCGCCCTTGCTGGCTCCGGAAAGGGTCAGGCAGGCCCTTGAGGGCCACATTCAATCCTTCGGCAATCTGGAAGGAATCGGTCAGGCATCCCTCATCGCCGGCGACCCCCTGGGTTTCCGAAATCTTATCCTGGCCCGTCTGTCCAATCTCGCCCCCGCGAAAGGGGCAACGATCCATAAAGGTCGGCTCCTCTCTGCGGACAGGAAACATCTTCTCATCCTGGCCGAACCCGTCAGTTCCGGAATGGATACCCGTTTTGCCCTTAAAATCACGACCTTCATGGAAAAAATCGCCCGGGAAGTCAACGCCGTTTACGGTCCGGAAAGCGGTCTTGTCCTGACGCCCGTCGGAGCATACCGGGCCGCCCTCGACAACGAAACGAATGCCAAGAAAAACGTCCACCGGGCGGTGACTTTTTCCACCGTGGCCATTGCGTTGCTGCTGCTGGTCTGTTTTCCCCGGCCCCTGATCGGTCTGCTGGCCCTTCTGCCGGCCTTTGCGGGTACGATGACGGCATTTTTCGTCTATTCCCTTTTCCATGCCACCATTTCCCTCATGGCGGTCGGCTTCGGCGGGGCGATCATCTCCTTTACCGTCGATTACGGCCTGACCTATCTGCTTTTTCTCGACCGTCCTTATGAGACGCGGGGCATGGACGCCACGAAAGAAGTCTGGAACCTGGGCCTTCTGGCCATGATGACCACGGCCGTCAGTTTCGCCTTCCTGACCTTTTCAGGATTTCCCGCCCTGGTGGAAATCGGCCAGTTTGCCGCCCTGGGGGTGCTGTTTACGTATATCTTCGTCCATCTCGTTTTCCCCCTGGTCTTTCCCGTGATACCGCCGGCAAAAAGGCCGCCTCTGCTCCCGCTTCAGGCTTTCGTCACCCGCCTGGCCTCTTCCGGATCAATGTGGAAAGTCTATGCGGCCGCCGCTCTGGGGCTGTTCATGCTCTTTTTCGCCCGCCCGGAGTTTCATATCAACCCGGCGGCGATGAATACCGTAACGCCGGAAACGATGCAGGCGGAACAGCTTGTCCGGAATGTCTGGGGCGATATTTTCAGCAAGGTCTACCTCCTGGTGGAGGGCGAAAATTCCCGGGATCTGCAGCGGAAATGCGATCGTCTGTCCGTGATGCTGGATCGGGAAGTGAAGGCACGGCGCCTGTCCCAGGTCTTTGTCCCTTCGATGATTTTCCCCGGGGAGGACCGGGCCCGGACAAATCTTGCCGCCTGGGAACAATTCTGGACCCCTCAGCGGCGGGACGAATTGAAAAGGACCATCGGGACGGCCGCAGCGCCCCTCGGGTTTTCAACCGCGGCCTTCGATCCATTCTGGAAAAGGCTCGGGGAAAAGCATCCTGCGGACATCGAGATGCCGGAGCGGTTCTCCGACCTGCTGGGTATCTCTACCAACCGGGATCGCTCCCGCCGGTTCTTCGTCGCCACCCTTACCCCCGGCCCCGCCTACAATGGAGAGGCTTTTTTCCGGAGTTTTTCCGGGATTGCGGGAACACGGGTGTTTGATCCCGATCTCTTCGGCAAAAGGCTCGGTTCGGTCCTCATGTCGGCCTTCATCCGCATGGCGGCGATTGTAGGGATTGTCTCCATTTTTGTCGCGTTCATTGTTTTTCTCGACTGGAAGCTGACCCTGATCGGCCTGCTGCCGACCCTGTTCGCCATGATCTGTACCCTGGGGACCCTGAATCTCATGGGAGAACCCCTGGGAATTCCCGTTGTCATGGTTTCCGTCGTCGTCATCGGGATGGGAACGGACTACGCCCTGTACATCGCCCGCTCCTTCCAGCGGTATTTCCGGGACGACCATCCCTCCATGGGCCTTGTCCGCACGTCCGTGTTCCTTTCCTTTGCCACGACTTCTCTCGGATTCGGCGTCCTGGCCCTGTCGGATAACGCCCTGCTGAAAAACGCGGGTCTCGGTCTCGCCCTGGGAATCGGTTATTCCTTCCTGGGGGCCGTGATGATTGCACCGCCGCTTCTAAAACGGGTTTTCGTTCCCGTCACCTTACCCGAAGAGAAAGTAGTCCCGGGATCGGAAAGGCACTTTGCACGGGTTCTTGACCGTTACCGCCATATGGAGGCCTATCCCCGGCTTTTCGCACGTTTCAAAATCCTCATCGATCCCATGTTTCCTCGCCTGGCGGATTTCCTGCAGTCGCCGAAAACGATCATCGATATCGGAACGGGCTTCGGTATTCCCGCAACATGGCTGCTGGAATTGCACCCTCAAGCCAGGCTCTACGGAATCGAACCGAACCGGAAGCGGGTTGAAGTGGCCTCCAGGGTGATCGGGACGCGCGGCGATGTGCAGGTGGGATGCGCCCCTGACATACCCGCAATCCCGGGACAGGCCGACACGGCGCTCCTGATCGATATGACTCATATGATTGCGGACGACGAATTGCGACTTACCCTGAAGCGGATCCGCGAGAAACTGACATCCGACGGGACGGTCATCATCCGGGCAACGGTTCACAGGGAGCACACCTCCCCCTGGAAACGGCGGATCGAAGCAATGAAAAACAGGGCGATGAAATGCCTGTCCCGCTTTCGGACGGAAAAAGAGATCTGTGGCATGCTGTCGGTATCCGGTTTTGACGTGATTCAAACGGAGCCGAGCACCCCGGGTCATGAGGAGGTGTGGTTTGTCGCACGGGTCAGAGAAACAAATAAGGCGGGATAGCCGGAGGCATTACAGGGAGCGGGGTTGAAAGATCGCTTTTATCGAATTCTAACGGTTCTGTCGAAAGGAGCAGGCCTGTGGCTGTTTCGCCTCGTTGCCTGGGGGATTGCCTCGGGATATTTTTTCCTGTTCCCTTCCCGTGTTGCCGTCAGTGTCCGTTTTTACCGGGCCCTTTTCCCGTTCCGGAGCCGGGCCTATCACCTCTTCTGTGCCTGGAAGCAATTTCATCACTTCACCCATGTCTTTCTCGACCGCCTGCTCTGCGATGAAGACTATCCGCTGAAAATGGTCCAGGACGGTACGGCATATCTCGAACAGGCCATCGGGAACAAAGAAGGAGGGATTCTCCTGATGTCCCATCTGGGCAACTGGGAACTGGCCGCCCGGAAGCTCCTGAAACTTTACGGCCGGGTCTGTCCTGACATGAAGCTGCTTCTGTACCTGGGACGGAAGCACAAGGAGCAGATCGAGGGGAGGCAGAAACAGGACCTGGCCGCTCAGGGAATAGAAATTATCGCCGTGGATCCCCACGGGGCGTCTCCCGTTGATCTGGTGGAGGGAATTCATTTCCTGAAAAAGGGGGGCCTCGTATCCATGACGGGGGACCGGAGGTGGTGGGAGGATCAGCGTTATGTCCCGGTAAGCTTTCTGGGCTGTGAAGCCCGTCTCCCCGAGGCGCCTTTTGTCTTATCCCTGCTCTCGGGCAAGCCGATTTATATCTTTTTCGCCCATCGCGTGGCCCGTCACACCCACCGTTTCCGCATTCTCCCCCCCCTGTACGTCCAGGCCGGAAACAGAAGCGAACGGCAGGACGCTGTCCGACGGGCGGCCCAGATATATGCGGATCACCTGGAAGAGATGGTCCGGAAGGCACCCTTCGAGTGGTTCCATTTTGAACCTTTTATCGGCAGGAAGTGGTCATGAGCTTCGCCCCGCTTCATGAAATCAAAGAACGGCCATGAAACGACTCGCCAGGCGCATAGCGGCATCCCTGCTCCGCCGGGACGCCATCAGAAAAGCCGTTGCGGAAGGGGGCGATTTTCGTGTATATAGGAACCGGCCGACTCCCCAGGTAATGGCAGGTTTATTCCTTATTCTATGTAGTTACGTAATCGGATGGCCTGTCATCATCGTTTTGGGATGGATTGCCAATCAGGTCAAGGAACCCTTGTGGATCGTTGTCGGTGGCCCGCTGATGTACGGTTTGTCCAACCTGATGTTTAACATCGGCGCGTACATCGCCGGTCGCAAGTATGTGACGGCCCTGATGAAATGGCTGATCAAGGTCACATTTGAAAAAATCCTCGGACCGGAGAATCTGCTCCCTCACGGTCACGAAGAACGGAATATTAATCGGTCCTGAAAAGACACGCCTCGGACGCCAGGGGGTGAGACGGTCTTTCTTGGGCGTGCATATCAGGCAGAAGGAATGTCATGGATGAATTAATAGAAGAACTGAAAATCAAAATCATCAATACCCTGAACCTTATCGATGTCAAACCTGAAGACATTGATATCCAGGCCCAGCTCGTCGGAGGTGACCTCGGCCTGGATTCCATCGACGTTTTGGAACTGGTCATGATGCTTGAAGAGGACTACGGCGTGATCATCGATACCAAGGAACTGGGCATGGAGGTGTTCGCCTCCCTGGGGGCGCTGGCGGAACACGTCCATCATCACCGGTCGGAGAAAGGTGATTGAGCGGCCCGCGTATTTTCATCACATCGATGGGGATTGTCAGCCCTTTCGGTGAAGGGATCGGGAAAAATCTTTCGACCCTGAAAGACGCCGTCTCGGCCCTTGCCCCTCTCCGGCTGTTTTCCGCCTCCCATGACCCCTTGCCGGTCGGAGAAATCCCCTCAATCAGCGTTCCGGGAGACCTGCCCCGCACCCATGTCCTGGCCATGATGGCGGCCGAAGAGGCCATGAAAGGGATCAGCGGTCCGCCCGATGCCGTCATCATCGGAACCACCACGGGAGGGATGACCGCAACCGAGGAATATCTCAAACAGGGGGAAAAGGAACCCTCTCTGTATCGTAATCATTCGGCAGGGTCGGTGACGGAGGCGATTGCCGCCCGCTTCGGTTGCCGGGGACCGGTGCTGACGGTTTCGACCGCCTGTTCATCGGGAACGGTGGCGGTCAAGATCGCTCTGGAACTGCTCCGTTCGGGGAAGGCCCTGCGGGTTCTGGCCGGAGGGGCGGACGCCCTGTGCCGGCTCACCTACTACGGATTTCATTCCCTCCAACTCGTCGATCCGGGAGGAGCGCATCCCTTTGATTCGGGAAGGAAAGGCATGTCCGTGGCGGAGGGGGCGGCCATGTTCCTCCTGACGGCAGCCGATACCCCGCCTGAGGGGGCCGTCGCGGAACTTCTCGGCGGCGCCCTGACCTGCGACGCCTATCACCCGGCAGCGCCTCATCCCTCCGGAGAAGGGGCAAGGAGAGCCATGGAAGACGCCCTTGCCGATGCCGGCGTTGCCCGGGAGGAAATCGATTACATTCATCTGCACGGAACAGGGACCCCGGAAAACGATCTCGCCGAAGGGCGGGCTGTTAGCGCCCTCTTCGGCGGCCGGCCCATGCCTCCCCTGTCGTCCCTGAAGGGCGCCTGGGGACATTCCCTCGCCGCAGCAGGGGCGATGGGAACCGTCGTGTCCGCCCTGGCCGTTCACAAGGGTTTTATTCCTCCCAATGTGGGGATTCGCAGCCCCGATCCGGAAACCGCTCTGGCACCCGTAACCGCTTATCAGGCAGGCGATGTCAGGCAGGTCCTGGTCAATTCATTCGGTTTCGGCGGCAATAACGCCGTTCTGGTTCTGGGCCGGCCCGGCAATGGGAAACGGGCGATTCCGGTCCGGAAAAACGATGAATCCATCCCGTTTTTTGTCCACGGCCGGTCCTGCCTGACCGGGGCGGGCGATACGGACAGCACCCTCGACCTGTTAAGCAGGGGAAAAGAACTGAAGGGAATGGTCCCGTCCCCGGACCTGATGAAGCATCTCTCGGGCAAGGCCGTACGTCGTCTGAAACGCCTGTCACGGATGGTGCTTTCTCTCGGAGTCTCCGCCTGTGCGGGAAAACAAAAAGACGATTTGCCGAGGGCGATCTTTTTCGGTACCCGCTGGGGAGCGCTTTCCGAAACCCATGATTTCCTGGCCAAGCTCTTCGAGATGGATGAACGTTTTACCAGTCCCACCGATTTTATCGGATCGGTCCATAACGCACCGGCGGGACAGGCGGCGATCCACTTCCAGGCCCCGGGTCCGAATGTCACCATTGCCGGCGGCAACGGATCGTTCGAGCAGGCCCTCTTCTCCGCCGGTCTTGTGTGCCGCGAGGAATCGCTCCTTCTTGTCGGGGCCGATGAATACAACGAACATCTGTCTCCCCTGTTCGATCCGGAGGCGTCGTCGGAGGAAAGGCCCACGGACGGCGGCGGTGCGCTTTACCTGAAGCGGGAAAAAGGGGGGGCGACCAGCCGGGTGGCCCCGGTCTTTACGGGTTTTTCCGGCAGCGACGAATCGGTCATCAGGGAACTGATCATGAAACTGGGAGGGCGTGTCCGCATCCGGGAACGATTCGGCCTGATCCTGGCAGGCATGCCCGCGTCATTTCGAGACCAGGGAAGGCGCCAGGGGGATGCTTTTCTTGCCGAAACGGCTTATCCGCATCCCTTTATCGATTATCGACGGTTTGTCGGCGAATGCGCCTCGGCCTCCGCCGTGGCGACGGTTCTCGCGGTTCTTTTCGTCGAGCAGGGAACGGCGCCGGGAGGGATCTGTGGCGGCACACCGGCCGATCTCAACGGGCGGGGCATTCTCGTGCTCGGCTTCGGCCGTCACGTGACAGCCCTGGAGGTGATGCCATGCTGAAGCAAATCCGCGAGCCCGGCAGGATACTGATTATCGGCTCCGGTGCCGGCGGCCTGACGGCGGGAATTATCCTGGCTAAACTGGGCTATCCTGTGACGATCGCGGAAAAAAACATCCAGGCGGGCGGGTTGATGCACAATTATCGCCGCCGGGGCTTCGATTGTCCCGTTGGGGTGCATTACCTGGGATCCCTGGATTCCGGTCAGCCCCTCCGGCGATTATGGGATTATCTGGGCGTAACGGAAAAGATTCCCCTGGAACGCATGGGAACGTCAGGCCCCATCGATCGCTATGTCTTTGACGATTTTCATTTCGATTTACCCGAGGGGGTGCCGGCTTTTGAAGAAAACCTGATGCAGGCCTTCCCGGAAGAGCACAAGCAGATTGCGTCGGTTATGGCAGAGCTTACGGAGGTCAGTGGCAGCTTTGCGCGCCTCGACATGCTTTTGTCTCCGGAAGGGGTACCCGTTTCCGTGGAGAGTTTTTCTCCCATGGGGGAACATCTTGACCGCCTGGGTTGTTCGGAACGTCTGAAAAGCGTCCTGGGTGTTCCTTCCATGCTTATCGGGCTGTCCCTTCAGGAATGTCCCCTTTTTTACTATTACCTGACCCTCTCCTCTTACCTTCTGTCATCCTGGCGGCTGAGGGACAACAGTTCCCGCATGGCGGAGGCATTTGCCGGTCGGTTCCGTGCATTGGGAGGACAACTGGTACTTGGAGACGGCGTCAAACGCATTCTTGCCGAATCGGGCAGGATAAGGGGCGTGCGGCTTCAATCCGGCCGCGAGATCGATGCGGATACCATTATTGCCGCCGTTCATCCCCAGGCCGTCACGGCCATGCTGCCCGAAGGCGTGCTGCGGCCTGACCAGGCGGAACGGATCGCTCGGCTCGAAAACACCAAGGGTCTGTTTGTCGTAACGCTGTCCGTTGCAGACAGTGTTAATGAAGCTCTTCCCTATAATATTTACCGGCTCCACCCCGAAGCGGATGGCTCCCTTGCAAAGGGATCGTTTCACCAGATACGAAAGGGCAATCAAGCCGGGACGAATCTCCTGACCATGATGGCCACCAGCAGCATCAAGGAATGGCAGCCTTGGGAACAGACCGTGTCGGGCCGGCGTGGGGGCGACTATAAATGCGAAAAGAGAAACAGAGCGGAGGCGTTCATCACCGAAGCGACGGCACTTTTCGGCCCCCTGAAAGGAAAGGGAATCGTTGATATTTATACCCCCCTGACGATCCGGGATTGGGTCGGAAGCCCCGGCGGATCGGCCTACGGGATCAGGCGTTCGTCGTCACAGCTGATGAGGACGGCTTTTCTGAACCGGCCGGCCGTCAAGGGGCTTTTTTTTGCGGGACAGAATATTCTCGCCCCCGGAATCATGGGAACGACCCTGGGGTCATTCCAGGTCATCAAACGGATTATCGGCCAGGAACATTTCGGTCGAACAGTACTGGAGGGGCTGCGTTGATCATATTGCTGATTTCCACCAATACCATGACGGATCCCTATCCGACTTATCCCATCGGTCTGGACTATGTCGCCCATGCCATTCCCCCCCACCACAAAGTCGTGATGGTCGACCTGAACGACCCGGGAGAGAATAAAACACTCGCAGGGATCCTTACTGAAGAGCACCCCGACCTTATTGGCCTGTCGATCCGGAATATCGACAATACGGAAGCCGTGAATGTGAAAAGCTTCTCCGAAGGCATGTGCGATCTGATACGCCTCATTCGACGCCATACCAGGGCAAAGATCGTTCTTGGGGGAAGCGGGTTCACAATCCTGCCCGGTGAATGGATGCGCCTTCTTGACGCGGATTATGGCGTCATCGGGGAAGGGGAACGCCTGCCCCTTTTGCTGGATGCCCTGGAAAGAAACGAGACGACTTCCGGTCTGCCGGGCATCATGACGAAAGAGGATCCCGTGATTTTCCCGGAACCCTGGACGGGCACATTCCATCGCGGGCCTTTTTTCTCCCGGGCCTATACGTCTTTTTACCTGAAAAAGGGGGGCATGCTCAACCTGCAGACCAAACGGGGTTGCCCCTTCAAATGTATCTATTGTACTTACCCTCATATCGAGGGGAAAACGTTCCGTTTTGTACCTCCCGATGAAGCGGCTGAAACAGCGCGGATGCTCCAGGACGCCGGCGCGCGCTACCTCTACATGACCGATTCGACCTTCAACGGAAATTACGAGCATAGCCTGGCCGTTGCCGAAGCTTTCAAGAAAGCGGGCGTTTCCATCCCCTGGGGGGGCTTCTTCACCCCGACCCGACCCCCTGCCGATTATTACCGTATCCTTGCGGAGGCGGGACTCCGGCATGTGGAATTCGGAACGGAGGCCCTGAATAATCCCATGCTGGCGGCATACCGGAAACCGTTCAATCTCGAAGATGTCCGGATGGCCCATCGCTTTGCTCTGGAGGCGGGTCTTCATATCGCCCATTACCTCATGCTGGGCGGCCCCGGAGAAAGCGAGGCCACCCTTCAGGAAACACTTGAAAATTCTAATGATCTGGTGAAGGCTGTCTACTTCATGTTCAGCGGAATACGGATCTATCCGCACACGGACCTGTACGACCTGGCCTTGCGGGAGGAACAGATCCAACCGGGCACGAATTTACTGAAGCCCACGTTTTACTGGTCCCCGGGCCTAAACCGACGGAGAGCCATGACGCTGATCACGAATCATGCGGAGGGACGAAGCAACTGGCTTGTCGGCTCCGGGGCGGAAAAAACATCCAGGATTCTTTCACGGCTTTACGCCCGGGGTCACGTGGGCCCCCTTTGGGAGCACATGATCCGATGACCGGCCCGGAAACGGAAGGAGGGGGACTGTCCCCCGCCGGCATATCCGGTTTGATCGCCCTTTCCCTGGCATCGCTGCTGGCGGTCTTTCATCCGCCGTCGGCGGTCATCCCCCTGGCGTCTTACGTTCTGATCTGCCTGGGAGCACCGTTTT
This sequence comes from uncultured Syntrophales bacterium, assembly GCA_964541005.1. Classification (GTDB taxonomy): domain Bacteria; phylum Desulfobacterota; class Syntrophia; order Syntrophales; family JAAYKM01; genus JAAYKM01. The sequence continues at coordinate 19,984 of CAZIPU010000001.1, forward strand.
TCCCGACCGTCGGTTTCTTTCTGCCCGTTTACAGCCGGGGACGCACCGGAAGATCCGTGGTTGCGATTACTTTCGATGACGGACCGGATCCGGAAACCACCCCTTTACTTCTGGAACTTCTTTGCCGATACCATGTAAAGGCAACCTTCTTCGTTACGGGAACGAGGGTGAAAGCGCATGGCGATCTCATTTCGGCCATCCTCGGGGAAGGCCACGATATCGGGAATCATTCCTTCAGTCATGATGTTTTCCTGATGTTCCGGACGATGAAGCGTCTTGCCGGGGAGGTGGCGATGACCCAGAGAAGCCTGCGGGGTTTCGGGTTCGTTCCCCTGGCCTTCAGGCCCCCGGTGGGAATTACAAACCCGAAGCTCGGACCTGTTTTACGCCGGCAAGGTCTTTTCTGCGTCAATTTTTCCTGCCGGGCTTACGACGGCGGCAACCGGTTCGTCCGGGGGATGGCCGGCCGAATTCTGAAGAAAGTCAGGTCCGATGACATCATTGTATTGCATGATGTGCCACCGGGGAATGGGGTAACCGTACAGATCTGGCTTGAAGAAGTGGCATCCGTCCTTTCCGGGTTGGAAAAGAGGGGCCTGAGCGTTATTCCCCTGGCGGAACTCCTCGGGAGACCGATCATCGTCAGGGCAACGGGTGTTGGTCAATGATCTTCGGAAGTTATAATGAGCAAAAAACTGTTGATACAGGGGGGGATCAATGGTATTTGGTTCCGGTTAAATGGGCGCTCCTAAACAAGGATATTCTGCTTTGTGCGCCATGGATATGATGGAACAATGGCATCGCATATATCATGAAACCGATCCGTCGGGTTCCGGAGTGATGATCAGGGCCTTGGCGCAAAGCGGATCCCCCTGGTTTTCCGGTCATTTCCCCGGAGAGCCGATTCTGCCGGGCATTGCCATCCTGTCCATGGTTAAGGAGGCCGTCCTGGCGGAGGAATCCCGCAAGGGAAGGCGTATTCGGATTCATGGAATCAACAGGGTTCGCTTCCGTCTGCCCGTCCGACCGGATGACCTGCTGACCCTGGCGTTTTCCATGTCCGGACAGGAAGGGAAGCCCGTTTATTCATTCAAGGTATCCCTGGACGGGAAAACGGTGTGCAACGGGATGATCGCCGCCGGGCTTCTGCCGGAGACGCTTCCGGCTTCCGATGGCTGAAAGGTGGAATAAAAGGACTTGAATGACCGGAAGGTCTTTTATAGATTCAAAGTGCAGTCATTTTAACGAGGAGGAATGGATACCCGTGAGTGCGGAAAACAAGGCCCTGATCATTCGCGTCGCCGAGATCGTCATTACCGAATTGAAGTTGCAGGACATTACGCCCGATACATTTGATCCCGATCTCGATCTTGTGGATGAACTGGGGGTGGACAGCATGGATCTGGCTACGGTGGTCCTGGTTCTGCAGGACGAATATGGGATCACCATCGACGAGGACGACTATCCGAAATTGAGAAACATCCGCCTGATCGCAGAATATGTCGAACAGAAGCAGCGGGCGTAATGATAAAACATTCGTGAGTACGACAGACGCCATAACCCTCCCAGGCGAGGAGAACGGGAAAAGAAAATGGAAGTTTTCAGAACTTCTGGCCGATCCGGAGGTGTCTTCACGATGGGAGAAGGTGCGTAAGTATTTCTTTCTCCGGGAATCGACGTATGACATGACGAATCGCTGCAACATTCGCTGCGACGGCTGTTATTACTATGAAGGGGAAAAACAGTTTGCCGTCGACAGCCGTGATCCCGAAGCGTGGCGCAAACTGATGCAGGACGAGAAATTCAGGGGGATCACCTATGTCGTTCTGGCCGGCGCGGAGCCTTCCCTGGTTCCGGAACTGCTTGAGGTCTGCTTCCGGGAAATGCCTCTGGGCAGCATCGCCACCAACGGTTACGTCCGGATTCCCGAGAGCGTAGGTTACCGGATCCATATTTCCGTCTGGGGTAATGATGAAACGAGTGCCCGCGTCCGGGGTGCCAAAAACCTCCTGAAACGGCAGATCGAGAATTACGCCGGCGATTCCCGGGCCGTTTTTGTCTACACCTTCACCCGGGATAACATTGACGAAGTTTACGAGGTCATGGAAACGATCGCTTCCCGGGATTGCCGGATGACCTTCAACATGTTTTCCTCCCCCGTAGGCTATACGGGAGGCCTTCGGCACGATACGGCATCGCTGCTCCGGGCCAGGCAAACGATGATGGATATCCTGACAAGGTACCCGGAGAACATCCTGTTTTCGCCTTATAACGTGGTGGCCCATACGGAGCCATATGGTCTCCATACCCTCTATGGGTGTTCTTACCCGAGGATGAACGGTTCCACCGATATCGGCCTGGGCCGATCCTTCCGCCAGTACCGGTCGGATCTTTCCTGGGATCGAAGCGTGGCCTGCTGCGTACCCGATACGGACTGCGAAGACTGCCGGCACTATGCTTCCGGCAGTGCCGTGGTGACGGCCCGCCTCTACCGCCATGTGACCGATCCGGAAACATTCCGTTCCTGGCTGGACTATGTGGATACCTATCTGGCCGTCTGGGTAATGGGTTACGATAAGGGAGAAAACCTCTGCCGTACATTGATCGAACCGCCCGGGAAACCGGACTCAATTTGAAAAACAGGGTTGTCGTTTCCATTCTGGGGGACGACGGGGGGAAAACGAGAAAAATTATATGAAAACGGTCAGTTCCTTACTTGATGAAGCCTGGCATGAGCGCTACCGGAAAATCGCCAGCCTGAATATCCGCAGTTCCATCTACGATGTGACCAACCGCTGTAACCTGCGCTGCAAGGGGTGTTTCTTCTTTTCCTCCAATGAGCACGAAGCCGCTCAGGAGGAGATGGATATAAACAAGTGGTATGACTTTATCGGCCGGGAGAAGGCGCGGGGAGTCAACCTGGCCATCCTGATCGGCGGTGAACCGACCCTGTACCTGGACCGGGTTGAAGCCTTTTATCGGCAGCTTCCCACGTACTGCGCCACCAACGGGCAGATCAAAATCCCCCGCGACCGCTTCCCTGACATGATGGTGGGCATCTCCCTGTGGGGGGACGAGGAAGACGAGAAAACCCTCCGGGGGAAAGACACGTTCGCCGTTTCCCGGCGACATTACGAAGGTGACCCCCACACCTACTATCTTTACACGATCACGGCAAAACAGGTCGGACGCATCGAATCGGTCGTCCGTAAAATAGCCGATGCGGGTCTTAAGGTCCATTTCCAGCTTCTGACGAACGATGAACAGGTGGACGGATTCTCCTGGAGCGAGGACAAGCTGCGCGACATTCGAAGTGAAATGGATGAAATGCTTGACCGCTATCCCCGGACGGTTGTTTCCTGCCGGTATTATCACGAAATCATCACCACGGGGAAAATGATGGGACGGCCTTTCGGCTGGAACGAGTGCCCCTCCGTGACGGAACAACTGGATACGCGGAATCCGCAACCCAAAAGACTCATCCGGTTCATCCGCTGGGCTTCCGATCTGAAGACCATGCACCGGTGCTGCACCTCCGAAACCCGGGACTGTTCGACCTGCAAGGACGGGGCGGCCCACATGAGCTGGGTCATGGTCAACAAGAGGGATCATCTGCGTTCGACCCAAGACATCCAGAACTGGATCGAAGTCTACGAAATGTTTGCCAAACTGTACCGTTTTATCCCCTGGTAGCCTCCCCTCATGAGCGCTGCGGCAAGGATGGGAACGGGGCGAAAAAGGCCTGTCATACTCGGCTACGATGCCGTATCTCCCCTGGGGTTGGATCTGGCAGAGCAGTGGGAACGTGCATCGAGGGGCGAAAGCGGAATAGGCCCCCTGACCCGTTTTCCCCTCCGGGACGGATTCCCGGTGAGAATCGCCGGGGAGGTGAAGGAGATCGACACGGGAGCCTATCCCTTTTTAGCCGCCCGGGATATGGTGCAGTGGACGTCGCCTCTGTTTAAGTACGCCATGCTGGTGGTTAACCGGGCCCTGGCGAAAAGCGGGATCGAGATTACCCCCGCCATATCGCCCCGGGTGGCCATTACCTTCAGTTCCGCCATCGGCGGCCTTGACGCGGTTTTGAAGGCGGACCGGCTTCTTGTTTCCGGAGGGAAACTGCCCCATCCCTTCACCAATCCGAATTCCTGCATCAACATGGTGGGGGGAAAGGTATCGATCATGACCGGGGCGACGGGACCGATTACGTCAACCATCACCGCCTGCGCCACGGGGAGCACTTCCATGATCATGGGGGGGCTTCTGATCGACCAGGGGATGGCCGATGTCGTCATTTGCGGCGCCGTGGATTTCCCCCTCGTCGAGCCCATCGTGGGAGGATTCGCCACGATGAACGGGGCCTACCGGCCGAAAGAAGGCCAGCCGGAGGAAGCGCCGGAAAGGGCCAGCCGGCCCTTTTCGCAGAACAGGCGCGGGTTTGTGGTCTCCGAGGGAGCAGGGTGTGTCATCATTGCCGGACGTGATTTCGCCGCGTCCCATGGTTTACAGTTTGACCTGGAAATGGCAGGATGGGCCATGACCTCCGACGCCCATCATTTTGTGGCGCCGAATCTCCAGACGGTTAGGCGCTGCATCTCCGAAAGTCTTGCCGACGCGGGTCTTCAGGTGTCGGAGATCAATGCGATCAACGCCCACGGCACGTCGACCAAAATCGGCGACAAAATCGAATGGGAGGCCCTGCGTGATGTTTTTGGCAGCCGCATTCCTCCCGTATCGGCCAACAAGTCCCAGACGGGGCATGCCATGGGGGCTTCTTCCGCCATTGAGTTAATTCTGGCCATGGAAGGAATGAAGCGGGAGAGAGTTCTGCCGACGATCAATTACCGGCCGGACCCGGAGATACCCCTCGACTGCGTTCCCGAAGGGGCGCGGAAGCTGGAGCAGGAATACGTTCTGAAAAACGCGTTCGGATTTGGCGGCTGCAACGCCTGCCTGGTGTTGCGCAGGACCGGTTGACCCATCATCGGAAAAGGGATCATACAATCGAACTATGAAGGCACCCAAGAACAGACGGGTTTTCGTTATCGGCTACGGCGCGGCCACGCCCCTGGGAAGGACTTTTTCCACGACCTGGGAGCGTGCGGTGAAAGCGGAGGCCGGTTTCCGCACGGTTACCCGCTGCCATGTCAAAACCCTGAGCCACGTCGTGGGTGAAATACCGGATTGGGATCCGCTGCACCTGGGCCTGGCCGATGAAAAGGAAGTCTATAACTGGAATGCGGCCTTTGTCATTCTGACGATGGCGGTCTGCCGGGAAGCGCTGGAACATGCGGGATTGATCATGGACAACGGCGTCGCCCCGAAAACCGCCTGCCTGATCGGCTCCGCCATCAACGGCACCGACGCCTTCCGGTGCGCCGTGGAAAACCTGCGGGACAAGGGGCCCCTCAAGGTCAGTCCCTACCTGCTCCCCAACATCTGCGCCAATCTGCCTGCCGGTAAAGCCGGCATGGAACTGGGATTCACGGGACCTGTTTTTTCACCCCAGGGGGCGTGCGCATCCGCGAACTACGCCCTGGCCCTGGGCGCCCGGATGATCCGCGACGGCGACTGCGACTTTGCCCTTGCCGGGGGAGTCGATATGCCGATCATTCCGGAGATCATTCACGGTTTCGCCAATATGAACGCGACCATCAAGATCCACCCCTACGACCGGGCCCATGACGATCCTTCACAGGCCTCCCGGCCCTTCAGCGTGGACCGGAAGGGCTTTGTCGTGGCCGAGGGAGCAGGGATTCTGGTACTGGCCGCCGAAGAGACATTGAAAACCCACGGGCTGCGACCCAGAGCCGAGGTCATGGGGATCGGCTGGAGTTCCGACGCACACCATTTCACACGGCCGAACAAGGTTACGGTCATCCGCGCCATCAGGAACGCGATCGATGACGCGGGTCTTTCCGTAGAAGATATCGGTTACATCAATGCCCACGGAACTTCCACCATGGCCGGTGACAGCACGGAGATCGATTGTCTGCAAACCGTTTTCGGTGACCGCCTGGAAAAGATCCCGATTTCATCGAACAAGTCTCAGATCGGCCATTCCCTGGGTGCCGCCGCGGCGGTTGAAAACGCCCTGACCATTGAGGGCATGCAAAGGGGAATCATCCTGCCGACGGTCAATTACCTGGCTGACCCCGCTTTCAACGGTCTGGATTTTGTTCCGAACGAAGCCCGCCGGCAACATCATGAAATCGCCCTGTCGAATGCCTTCGGCTTCGGCGGAACCAACTGCTGCGTCGTTTTCCGGGGAGTCTAGATGAAACCGAAACCGTTCAGGCCTGAGCTGCTCTACAAGAATTCCTGTTATGTCCGGGATCTTGAAACGGGATTTGTCTGGCACCGCTGTTCCCAGCGGACCCTGTACGCGGATACGGACCGCTCCGCCGTGGTCTACCACGCCAACTACCTGCGTTATTTCGAGTTCGGCCGGGCCTCTCTCATGCGGGACGCGGCCTATCCCTACCGGGAAATCGAGGAAAGCGGCTATGTCTATCCCATTATCGAACTGGGAATCACCTTCTGCGAGCCCCTGCGGTATGATGACCCCATGTTTGTCCACACCCGCCCGGCGGAGATCGAGCGGGTGAAACTTCGATTTGACTACACGATCACCCATGCGGAATCGGGAGCGATTGTCTGTAAGGGATTCACAAGGCACTGCGCCTTAAATGCCCAGGGAAGACCCGTGGCAATCGATCCGAAAACGGTACACCTATGGAAAACATTTCCGGAGTAGATTGGAAACAAGAATGCAAAAGGCGGAAGCAGGAAGGTGAAGGGGATGAGGCAGGTGAGAGAAGGGAAAGGATGTCGGCTGAAAGTTTCGAGACTTGATTGTCCGGCAAAAGACGCTTTAATTTGTGCTGTCAAAAGGAAAGAGCATTCGGGGGGATTGGAACCGACATGACACGTGAGGAAATCATTGATCACATCCTTCAGATCTTCCGGAAGGAATTCGAGATCGAAAACCCGGGGCTGGATGACAATCTTCGGGAAGAATACGAATTTGACAGTATCGATGCCGTGGAGTTGCTCCTCCAGATCGAAAAGATGCTGGGTTCCGAACTGACCCAGGAGGAAAAAAAGCAGGCCATGGAGATTCGGACCATCAACCAGGTCTGTGACTATATCGAGGGCCTCGCTCGTGCGAGGCAGGGTGTTTCAAGGTAAATTGACGGCGGGATCCCCCCCTGCTCCACTTCGGGGAGGAATACGATCCCGCCGGTTCTGAATAGCGGACGTTCCATGGAAAGAAGAGTTGTCATTACGGCGTGCTCCGCCATCACCCCCATCGGGCGGACCAAGGCGGAGATGCTCCACTGCCTGGCAAACGGCATCTCGGGAGTCAGACCCCTGAAAGAGGACGGCCTGTTGTCTTCTTTCATTCATTCGAAGGTTTTCGGCACCGTCGATTATCCGATAACCTACGACTTCAGGCGTTCGTTCCGGAAGACGATGGGACCCGTGGCCTACTATGCCTGCCAGGTGGCGAAGGAAACCCTCGAAAGCTCGGGGCTCGATCAGAACTTTATCACCTCCGGCCGCCTGGGCGTCGCCTTCGGATCGACCCACGGCAGCCCCACGGTGCAGCGGGAAATATACAAGACCTTTTTCGGCGGCACCCAGAGTGACGTGAGGTCCATCGGCGCCGTCGATTACCTGAAATCCATGGTCCACACCACGGCGGTCAACATCACGAAGATGTTCGGCATCACGGGACGGGTCATTTCATCTTCCACGGCCTGCACGACGAGCAGCCAGTCCATCGGTTTCGGCTACGAGATGATCAAGTACGGCATGCAGGACGCCATGCTCTGCGGCGGTGCCGACGAATACGATACGACGACCGTCGCCGTTTTCGATAACCTCCTTGCCTGTTCGACGGCCTTCAACGACACGCCGGAGCGGACCCCCCGCCCGTTCGATGTGCAGCGGGACGGCCTGGTGGTGGGCGAAGGCGCCGGGGCGGTGCTCCTGGAAGAATACGAGCATGCCCGGAGAAGGGGCGCCGGGATCATGGGGGAGATCATCGGTTTTTCCTGCAACAACAACGGCGGCGACCTGATTCTGCCCAATCTTCATGGCATCACCGAAACGATCCGGATCGGCCTGCGGGATGCGGGCATATCCGCCGGCGATGTCGATTTCATCAGCGCCCACGCCACGGGGACTAAAATGGGAGACGTCATTGAGGCCCAGGCGATCCACAATGTTTACGGCGATCGTCCGCCCGTTATCGGTTTGAAGAGTTACATGGGCCACACCATGGGATCCTGCGGGGCCATCGAAACGATTATCCTGCTCCACCTGATGCGGGAAGGCTTTATCGTGCCGACCCTCAACTTAACGGAAGTCGACGAACGTTGCGCCATGATCCGTCACAGCCGCGAGGTGAAGGATTATCCGGTCCGGATCGCTGCGGTCCAGAATTTCGCCTTTGGCGGTGTGAACACGAACTTGTTCATTAGAAAAATAACCCAAGAGTGACTGATTCGGTGGCGCAAAATGGTGAAAATCATGAATACCTTTATGGATTTTACCATTACGACAATCCTGTGGACATACTATATCGCCGGTTTTATCCTCGTCTTTTCCCCTTTTTATTTGTTCTCTTTTTTTCGCCGGGATAAAAAGGAAGCCGGCTTCCAGAAATTAAATCACATCTTCTTTAATAGTTTCTTCTCCCTTCTTCGAATCCTCGTTCCCAGGGTGACCTGGCGGGTGTCCGACGAGGTCCGCGCCATCCGATCCTCCGTCATCATTGCAAATCATCTTTCCTTTCTCGACCCGATCCTGTTCGTTTCCCTGTTTCCCCGGCAGAAGACCGTTGTCAAGAAAGATTATTTCCGCGTCCCCGTTTTCGGTTGGATCCTCAAAACATCCGGCTATATTCCTGCCTTCACGGGAGATTCCGGAGCGGAGATTCTCCTTGAACAGGTAGAAAGAATGAAAGCCTACCTGGCGGAAGGGGGAAATCTGTTCATGTTCCCCGAGGGAACCCGCAGCCGCGACGGAAGGATCGGCTCCTTCGACCGGGGTGCCTTCCGCATCGCAAAGTTCTGCGATGTCCCCATCCGCGTCCTCGTGATCCGCAATACCGGCCGGCTTTATCCCCCGGGGCGCATCCTCTTCAATACCTGCGAGCGTTTCACCATTTCCGTTGAAGCGGGGGGAACCCTGATGCCCGATTACAAGGAGGAGACGATCTCGCTTTCCGCCGTCATGGCGGAGGCGCGAAAGCTGATGGAAGAGAGGACCAACCCGTGATACAGACGCCTCCCCGTTTGGAACAGGAAATGGACGGCGCATGGATTCGTTATCCCCGGACCCTTTCCGTCTCGGCCTACCTCTGGGACCACCATTTCATGGGCAAAACGATTTTCCCCGCCGTCGAAATTCTCCAGGGCCTCGCCGCCAGCGTGCTGGATCACAGACCGGGAACAAAGGTAACGTCCTTACGGGGAGCTTCCTTCGACCGGTTTCTGGAACTCGCTGAAAACGATCGTGAACATACCGTATTCCACGATCTGAAAGCGGACGGAAAAGGCCTGGTGTCCGCACGGCTGGTAACCGTTTCTCCGTCCGGGAAAGCAGGCATCCTGCGGGAAAAGGTCCATGCCGCGGTCGATTTTACGGCACCGGTGAAGGACGACGCGGAATTTCCCATGGATCTGGCGGCGTCAGTGGAAGGAATCGGTTACCGGATCCCTGCGGAGCAACTCTACCGGAAACTCATTCCTTTCGGCCCCGCCTACCGGAACCTTCAAGGTGATGTGATCCTGACGGAAAACGGCGGGGTGGCACAGGTCCGGGCTGCGGAATACCCGGCTCCCACGGTGCCCCTGGGTTCGACCTTTCCCTTCGACGGAATCATGCATATCGCCTGTGCCTGGAGTCAACGTTTTCACGGAATTGTCGCTTTTCCCGTCGGCTTCGACGAAAGGATCGTTCCGATCCCGACCATTACGGGAGAAACCTATTTCTGCCGGGTTTTGCCCGTTTCCGTCATGAAAGAAGAACTGACTTTCGACATGGCGATTTACGATCCGGAAGGAAGGATAAGGGAATTCATCCGGGGCTTGAAGATGAAGGACGTTTCGGGAGGACGCGTCAGGCCGCCCGGATGGGTCCGGTTCGACGGCACCGATTCCCTGGCCACGATCCGGAAGCACTGCGAGGCGCTCTGTGTCATCGAGGAGACGGCCCTCGCCGGTTTTGCCGCCGATGCCCTGACGGCCGGAGAGAGGGCCCGTTTCGACCGGATGGGGGTTCGCAGGAGGAAAAGCTACCTGATGGGACGCCTGGTCCTTAAAACCCTGGCGCGAAAACTGGCGGGACGGGACCGGCAAACCCCGTCATCGGCGATCCACACCATGATGGAGGACGGCATCAGGCCGTTCTGCCCCGATTTGGCCGGCCGGGGTCCTGTTTTTTGTTCCCTTTCCCACGACCGGCGCTTCGCCGTGGCCGCCGGGGGGGCGGAACCGATGGGGATCGATGTGGAAGTCCTCTCCGGACGGGCCCTGAAGGCGAGGCACCTCTACATGGGAGAAGCGGAGTCAAACCTGGCCGACCGGTCTTCCCTGGGCGTCCTGGCCGCAGCGTTGCGGGTCTGGTCCATCAAGGAAGGGGTGACGAAGGTCCTCAATATGCCCATCGGAGAAGCCTGGAAAAGGGTCAGGGTCCTGGATATCGGGTTTCACGAGAGCCGCCTGACCGTGGACGTCGAACGTTTTACGGCATTCCACGATACGGTGGACGATCATGTATTTACCCTGGTGAAGAGGGAATCATGACATCCGGAGTGAAACAGGAAAAGGGAAGGCAGGGATGATCCCCTTTGTCGTCACCATGGCCGGGGCCTACCTGGCGGGCTCCGTAAACTTTGCCATTATACTGTTCGCCTCCCTGGGGAAAGAGGACCCCAGGTCCCGCTTCAGCGGTAACGCCGGAGTGACCAACGTCCGGCGCCAGGCGGGGCTCGCCTGGGCTGTCCTGGTCCTTTTGCTCGATTTGATCCGGGCGCTGGGCGTTTCCTTTATCGCCCTCTATTTCCTGCCGAAAGAGATGGTGCCCTGGGTGGGCCTGGCCCTGGTGCTCGGCAACCGCTTTCCCTGCTTCCACGGTTTCCGGGGGGGGAAGGGAGTGGCCGCGTATCTCGGTTTTACCATCCCCGTCGCCCCTTATGCGGCAGTCCTGTCCGCCCTTGTCTGGGTGGGCATTTACGGAATCGCCCGCAGGCCCTTTATTGCCTCCTTCGGTATGGTCGCCGTCCTTGCAGCAGGCACGGCCACTGTTTTCGGATATGATGCAACGGCAGCAACGGGCACCGTGGCGACGGCGCTTTTGATTTATTTCAACCACCGGGAGAACATGAAGGAACTTTTTGGGAAAAAATCAGGAAGGACCTGAATATTTCCCGGGAATGAACCCGTTAGCGACAAACACGGACTTTGTGTCAAATCAAAACGGTTATGCTTTACACAAACTCTCCCGTCTTAATCATCTCTTGAATCCGATCTGCACACAGGACTCATTTCACCTGCCAATTTTCTTTTTGACATGCAGGACGGCCCTTGCTATATCCTTCGCGCTTGAAGACAGTGCAACGGTCGAAAACGATTCTCATCTGCAGAAAATTTAAGGGAAGGATAGATCATCACCTTTGGAAAAGAATATCCTGGTCATCTATTACAGCCAGACGGGACAACTGAAGCAGATTGTGGATTCTCTGCTTTCGCCCCTTGCCGCCAATTCCATGTTTTCCATCGATTACCTGGAAATCCGGCCGGCGGTGGCCTACCCTTTTCCCTGGATCCGGAACGCTTTTCTGGATGTTTTTCCCGAATCCGTTCTGGAAGCGCCGATCGGCTTGAAGCCGGTCGAGGCTAAATATCGCGGCGCGTACGATTTGATCATCCTGGCCTTTCAGCCCTGGTACCTGTCGCCGTCTCTGCCCATATCGGCATTTCTGAAAAGTCCGGAAGCGGCCGGGATTCTGAAAGGACAACGGATCGTAACCGTCATCGGGGCGCGAAACATGTGGATTAAGTCCCTTGAATGCGTCAAGGAAAGGATAGAATTCCTCGGGGGAACCCTCGCCGGCAACATCGCCTTGACGGACCGGGCACTTAATCTGGTCAGCGTCGTAACGATTGTTTACTGGATGTTCCGGGGAAAGAAGGACCGCTGCCTGGGTGTCTTTCCGAAACCGGGGGTATCCGATGCGGATATCCATGCCGCCGCCCGCTTCGGGAAGGTTTTAGAAAAAGCCCTGATCAATGACCGGACGGATCGGGTCGGGGAAGAATTGGCCAAGCTCGGCGCGGCGGAGATAAATGATTCGTTGGCGAGACTGGAGAATCGTGCTAAGAGGATCTTTAAAATGTGGGCGAATTTGATCACAAAGCATTCTAAGATCAGGCGGTTATTGCTGAATCTTTTTTTTATCGAGCTGATTTTGGGCCTTGTCATCTTGTCCCCCTTATATTCTCTTTTCGGTATCATACTAAAACCTTTCAGGATAAAAACGGCACGGGCATAGATGGAGAATCAGGTCTATATTACGAAATTAGCGAAGTTCTTACCGAACGAACCGGTTTCCAATGAGGGGATGGAGGACATCCTGGGCAGGATAAACGGCCGGCCATCCAAAATCCGAACCCTCGTTTTGAAAAGCAACGGCATCCGAACCCGTTACTACGCCATCGATGACCGGGGGCGTTTCACCCACACCAATGCGGAACTGACGGCCAATGCCATCCGTTCCCTGATGGATTCGTCTCTGAAGATCTCAGATGTGGAACTTCTGTGCTGCGGCACCTCCATTCCCGACCAGATTCTACCCTCCCATGCAGCCATGGTTCAGGGCTGCCTCGGTGCACCGCCGTTCGAAATCGTTTCCACGGCCGGCGCCTGCTGTTGCGGGATTCATGCCCTCAAGTACGGCATGCTTTCGATCATGGGCGGCAATTCTTCCAACGCGGTCTGCGCCGCATCCGAACTGGTTTCGCCGTTGCTGATGTCCCGCCATTACGAGAATGAACTGGCCGGCCTCCAGCGGTTGAAACGGCGGCCCATCATCGCATTTGAAAAGGATTTCCTGCGGTGGATGCTCTCCGATGGCGCCGGCGCCGTCCTGCTGGAGAATAAACCGAACCGCCGGGATGGCCTGTCTTTAAGGATCGATTCGATCGATACCTGTTCCTTCGCCGGAGAAGTCGCCGCCTGCATGTACGCCGGAAGCAGCCGGAACGGAGGAGGGGAACTGGTCAGCTGGAAAAATCATTCCCCCGAGGAATGGCTGGAGAATTCCACCTTTGCCATCAAGCAGGATGTCAAGCTGCTGGATAAACACATCGTCAAGCTCGGCACGAGGAAGCTGGCCGAAACCCTGAAAAAACGGGGCGTCAGTTCCGGAGACATCTCTTTCCTGCTGCCCCATATTTCATCCGAGCATTTCCGCAAACCCCTGGACCGCGAAATGAATGAACAGGGGATTCCGATTCCCCAGGAGCGGTGGTTCACCAATCTTGCCACGGTGGGCAACATCGGCAGCGCCTCGATCTACCTGATGATGGAGGAACTGTTCCACTCCGGCAAACTCGACCGGGACATGAAGATTCTGGCCCTCGTGCCGGAAAGTTCCCGGTTCAGTTACGCCTTCATGCTGATGACGGTCTGCTGAGATGAAACGGGAACAGGTACCCCAGGACGACGACCGCCTCATGGAGGGGCGCACCCGCGACCTCTGCTATGCCGTTGACGAAAACGGCGAGTATGTCCAGGTGTTGAGCACGGGGTGGGAGCCCAAGAATGCCGCTCTCATGCAGGCATGGGAAGAGATCGGCGAGCAGGCGAAGGCAATTTATTCCCAGGTGCAGGCCGGACAAGTCAGTCCGATCGCCTTTTTTATGGCCCAGTGCATGTTCGATATCAAGCTCCTGTCGGATTACACGGGTTTGCCGAAAAGAAAGGTCAAGGCGCATCTGGAACCCGAGCAGTTCAGGCGACTCGACGCAGAGACCCTGAAAAGCTATGCCGAGGCGTTCAACATCACGGTCGAAGACCTGGTGAACTGCACCAATACGGCCGATCCTTTTTCCGAGGAGAAATAACCCTTCCCGATGGTAATCCATGATCGTTGATTTCAAACACAGGCAGGCCGCACACTGTGAAAACGGGGTAACGTCGAATATATTCAGGTATTACGGTGTCGATCTATCCGAGGCCATGGCATTCGGAATCGGCTCGGGCCTCTTTTTCATTTACATGCCCTTTCTCAAGTACAACGGGATTCCCGTCAGCTCGTTTCGACCCCTGCCCGGCATGATTTTCAAGCGGGCCACGCGCCTCCTCGGCATCAGGATTTACCGGAAGGCGTTCCGGGACAAGACGGCGTCCATGAAGGCTCTCGACGAGGCCCTCGACCGCCACATCCCGGTGGGGCTTCAGGTCGGCGTTTTTCACCTGGCCTACTTTCCCCGGCCCTACCGTTTCCATTTCAACGCCCACAATCTTGTGGTTCTGGGCAGGGAAAACGGCCGTTACGTTATCAGCGATCCCGTCATGGAAAGCCTGGAGTCTTTGAGCTATGACGAGTTGTTGCGGGTCCGCTGGGCCCGGGGCCTTTTCCAGCCGAAGGGGAAAATGTACTACCCTGTGAAGATCCCCGGGAAGATCGATCTGGCATCCGCCATTGTCAAGGGCATCCGGAAGAATTGCCGGGAAATGCTGAGCATTCCCATCCCATTTCTGGGTGTCCGGGGAATCCGCTACCTGGCCCGGGACATCCGGCGGTGGCCGGCGAAACTGGGCGATAAAAAGGCCGCCCTGCACCTGGGGCAGTTCATCCGGATGCAGGAGGAAATCGGGACCGGCGGCGCCGGATTCCGGTTCATTTATGCCGCCTTCCTCCAGGAGGCATCGAAAATATTGAACAAACCCCGGCTCCAGGAGCTGTCGGAGAACATGACCGACTGCGGCGACCGATGGCGGGAATTTGCCGTCATGGCGGCCCGGATCATCAAGAACCGCAGCGGCGAGGGAGAGTCCTACGAGGCCATGTCCGCCATTCTTCTGGAAATCGCGGACCGGGAACAGGCCATCTTTAAGGAATTAAGGAAAGCCGTTACATGACAACACCGCCCGTCATAGAGGTTTCCGGACTGAGGAAGGTTTATAAAGGGTCGGCCAAGCCCGCCGTCGATGACCTCTCTTTCGCCGTTTCCGAAGGGGATATTTTCGGGCTTCTGGGTCCGAACGGTGCGGGAAAGTCAACGACCCTCATGACGCTTTGCGGGCTCTTAGGCATCGATGGGGGACGTATCCGGGTTTTCGGCCTCGACGCCCGTCTGAAAGGGTCTGAAATCCGCAGCCGCGTCGGCGTGGCCACCCAGGAAATCGCCCTGTTCCCTTCCCTGACGGCCCGCGAGAACCTCCTCTATTTCGGCCGGATGTACGGGCTCGAAGGATCGGAAATCCGGGAGCGGATGCAGAATCTCCTGGCGGGGTTCGGCCTGTCGGACAATGCGGACAGGCGGGTTGCTCATTTTTCGGGCGGGATGAAAAGGCGCCTCAACCTCATCGCGGCCCTGCTCAACCGGCCGCGGCTGCTCTTTCTCGATGAACCGACGTCGGGGGTGGACGTGCAGTCCCGCAACATGATTTTAGCCTACATGCGCCGGATGAAAACAAAGGGGGTAACGATTGTCTATTCATCCCATCTCCTGGAAGAGGCGGAGAAAATCTGCGACCGGTTCGCCATTATCGACGAAGGCCGGCTGGTGGCTGCAGGAACCCTGGAAGAGATGCTCGGACAAAACGGGGGCTGTGATAACCTGGAACAGTTGTTTCTCCACCTGACCGGCAGAGGAATCCGCGATTGAAGATTCTGGCAACCATGAAAAAAGAACTCCTGCTGCTCATCCGCGATCCGGGCGGCATGGCACTTCTGTTTCTCATGCCCCTGGCCCTGGTGGTCGTGATGGCCCTTGTCCAGGACAACACCTTCCGTGAGTTCCAGGAGACGAGGCTGGACGTTCTTTTCCTCGATCAGGACAGGGGCGAGCTGGGTTCAAGTATTGAGGAGGCCCTCCAGTCCGGGGGCAACATCCGCCTCATCACAAAAGAGGCCGGGAAGGACCTCACGGTGGATCAGGCCGGAAGCCTGGTGCGAAAAGGCCGCTACAAGGCGGCGGTGATCATTCCGGCCGGGGCCGGGGAAGCCCTGCGGAAGAAAACGAAACAAACCGCGCAGGCGTTTCTGGCCTCCTATGGTTTCGCCGACGGCGAGCAGGATGGGAAGGAGTCGCCAAGAGTGGAATTACAGATCCTCTTCGATCCCGTCATCAAGGCCAACTACCGCCAGAGCCTGGCGGGAGGGCTGGAGAGAATCCTGACAGGTCTCCAGGCGGACTGGTTCATGGCGGAAATACAGTCGCGGTTCGGCGGGATAACCAAGTTGGAAGGAAAGAAAATCGACCTGGGGAAAATGGTCAAGGTGACGCAGAAGGATGCAACGGAAGGAGACAGCCGGGCAATACCGGTGAATGCCGTTCAGCACAACGTGCCGGCCTGGTCCATGTTTGCCATGTTCTTCATCCTCTATCCCCTGGCCGGGAACTTCATCCGGGAACGGGAAGACGGGAGCATGCTGCGGCTGAGGCTCATCTCCGGTTCCACGATTCCCGCGATAACCGGGAAGTTTGCCTTCTACCTGCTCATCTGCCTGTTGCAGCTGGTATTCATGATCGGTGCGGGTCTTTATCTGATGCCCCTGCTGGGCCTCAACCGGCTCGCGCTGGGCACGAATTATACCGGGATCGTCCTGGCGGGTCTGGCCGTGGCCATGGCAGCCACGGGCTACGGTCTGCTCATCGCCGTCTACTTCAAGACGGCCCAGCAGGCCCTTTCCTTCGGGGCCATTTCCATCGTCATTCTGGCCGCCGTCGGGGGCGTGTGGGTGCCGGTTCTGGTCATGCCTCCCGTCATGCAGGCAATCAGTCCCTTCTCACCGCTCAACTGGGGCCTGTCGGCCTTCAACGACCTGTTTATCCGCAGTGCGTCCACGTCCGCCATCCTGCCCGATGTGCTGAAGCTGATGGGTTTTGCCCTTGTCGCGCTCCTGGCCAGTATCTCGATTCATAGGGCCAGGACGGTTCTTTAACCTTAATTCTTTACAACCGGATTATCACGTTATGCAAACCATTGAAAAATTGACCGAACAACTCAAAGCGCAAATCATCGAATGCCTCCATCTGGAAGAGGTTTATGAAGACCTGGATATCGATATGCCCCTGTTCGGAGAAGAGACGGGTCTGGATTCAATCGACGCCCTGGAGGTGGTCGTCTTGCTGGAGAAAAATTACGGCATCAAAATCGAAGACGCCAAGGTGGCCCGGAAGATCCTGTACAACGTCAGGACGATCGCCGCACACGTCGAGGCAAACCGGGTAAAATGAATTCCCGGGTGTTCATTACCGGTTACGGCGTGATCACCGCCATCGGAAACGATGGGGCGGAAAATCTGGCGTCCCTGCTCAACCAAAGGTGCGGTTTCGGGAAACTGGATATCCTGGAAACCGTCCACCGGGACACTCTCCCCGCCTGTGAGATCAAAAAGCATGATCATGAACTGTGTGCTCTGGCCGGCGTTTCCGAGGGGGCCGGTTTCACACGGACCGCCCTTTTGGGACTTATCGCGGTGCACGAGGCGGTTTGTTCGGCAGCCCTCTCGCCGGAAGACATACGGCATGCCGGGCTGATTTCGGCGACGACCACCGGCGGCATCCGGGAGTTCGAAAAACGTTTCGGCGATGTCCAGGATCTCGATAAAAACGTGGCTTCCCCGGCCTTCCTTGATACGGCCGATCCGGGTGAACACGCGGAGCGCCTGGCAGATGCCCTCGGCATCCGGAATTACATCGGAACCGTCAGCACCGCCTGCTCATCGTCGGCCAACGCCATCATGACCGGAGCCCGCCTGATCCGCCACGGGCTGCTCGACCGGATGATCTGCGGCGGAACGGATGCCCTGAGCCGGTTGACCCTGAACGGTTTCTATTCCCTCCTCATTCTTGACAAGGAGCATTGCCGGCCCTTCGATGAAAACCGCGGGGGGCTCAACCTGGGAGAAGGGGCGGCCTACCTCGTGCTGGAGTCCGAAACAGCACTGGCGCGTTCCGGGAAAAAGGCCCGGGCCGAACTGCGGGGTTATGCGAACCTGAACGAGGCCTTTCACCAGACGGCCCCCTCTCCCGAGGGAACCGGGGCCTTGCGGACCATGAGAGAGGCCCTGAAAAGAGGCGGCCTGGCACCGGAAGCGGTGGAGTACGTCAACGCCCATGGCACGGGAACGGAAAGCAACGACCTGTCGGAAGGAACGGCCCTGCAAAGCCTTTTCGGGCAAAGGGTGCCGCCCTTCAGTTCCACGAAGCCCTACACGGGGCACACCATGGCGGCAGCCGGAAGCGTTGAAGCGGCCTTTTGCCTGATGGCCCTGGAGCACGGCGTGATGTTACCGAATATCAACTTCCGGAAACCGATGAAGGAACTGAACATCCGGCCGGTTACGGAGCTGAAACACGGTGTGGCGTTGACGCATATCCTGTCCAACTCTTTCGGCTTCGGGGGCGGCACGGCCTCCCTCCTTTTTTCAAAATGCTGACGACGATGGCCGGTATCCATTGCTTTATACAGGGAGCGGGAGTGATCTCACCCCAGAAGACTCACGACAACCGCGAGTTCCTGCCGGAGGTCACCCATCACGACAGCCATGTCCTCACCTGTATCCCACCGGATTTCAAGCAATATTTTTCTCCCATGCAGCTGCGGCGACTTGGCCGCATGCCCCGCATGGTGCTTGCGGCAGCCGCCATCTGTCTCGACAATGCGAGGGTATCGACCGTTGACGCCATCATCACGGCGACGGGTTACGGTGCGCAGGAGGATATGGCCAAATTTCTCGATGAAATGCTTGATCAGGATGAGAAGCTGATGCCGCCCACGTATTTCATGCAAAGCGGCTACAATGCCATGGCGGGTCTTCTCGCCATGAACCTGAAATGCACGGGTTACAACAGCAACTTTGTCAGCCGGGGATTTGCTTTTGAAACGGCCCTTCAAGACGTCGTGATGCATCTCGGGGAAAAAGAAACGGACCGGGTCCTCCTGGGGGCTTTCGATGATGTGTCACCGCAGCAGTACGGTGAATATATCCGGATGGGGTACTTCAAGAAGGAGAAAATCGATCATCTGTCCCTTTTCGAAAGCAAGACGGCCGGCACCCTCCAGGGTGAAGGGGTGGCGCTTTTCATCCTGTCCGCCGTCAAGACGCCGGAGAGCCTCTGTCGAATCCGGGATTTCCGTATGCTTTACCGGCCTGCCGACTACGGTGCATTATCGCGTGAATTGAACGATTTTCTGAGTAAAAACGATTTAACCCCTAACGATGTCGACGTTTTTATCAACGGCATCAGCGGCGATGCCGACCGGGATCAATGGAACCTTTCCCTTCGGAGGGACCGTTTCGCCCATGCCGCCGAGGTGCGCTTCAAGCATCTCACCGGCGAATACGCCACAGCCTCTTCCTTCGCACTCTGGCTCGGGGCCGAGATTCTCAAAAAACAGACCATCCCGCAGGCCGTCCTGGCCACTCCCATTCCCACCGGCTGCCCCCTCGGGACCGCCCTGGTCTGCAACCACTTCCTGGGGAGAAATTATTCCTTTTTCCTGTTGACCAGCCGATAGCGGGATATTCCTTCCTGTGATTCAAAAAATGCGAGGAAGAATTCCGTATCCTGTCCCCACAACCTCAAACGATAATGATCAAAAACCTGCGATGTCGCCGATGAGCGGCAAAACTTTGTCCAATTTAAAATAGATGAGAAATTTGGATGAAGTTTTAGACTTTCCTTCGACTTCTTGATGCTTCCTCCGGCGGATTTCTTCAATGAGCGGGCTGTCCTTTTCTTCGTGCGTTTTAGTAAGATAAAGCCTTTTGCCTTCATAGGAGTCTTCTTTTTTGAAAAGGTAAACGGCGTAGGGATTGGTTTGCAGGTTAGCGTGTGTCAAACGGTCGGCAGCGACAAAAGCCACTGTCTCGTCGTCCATAAAGTGTGGCCTGCCATAGATTGCCGCATTGACTTTACCGCTTGAATCGGCCGTGGAAAGTACGCCGACTCCTTTTGTATTTTCAAAATATTCTCTGAGATTCATATTTCCTCCCGTATATGCGTGAATTAACCCGTCCACAGGGCGGGGTAATTCACTGGTTACTCCGTCAGGCTGCCTTTTTTCGCTCTTTGAGTCGTCCCTGTGGGACATCCATGATAAGTTTTGTCAAACGATTTTATATTGCCGAGAGAGGATTTGCGGCCTCGTGTTTAATCGATTAAAGTTGGAACAGCCCCCGTGTAGACGAGTAGAAGAGTAAGACGGGTGGCGGAGAATGTCAATCAAAATTTATGAATGGGATTGAGGGGATACGTGGGGGCCAAAAGCAAGATTTCTCACATGTGTTCGAAATGGCAGGGGTAGGGTGGGTGGAGGCCACCCTACGGCTCAACCGATTTTCAGCAGATCCGGGGGAGGAGTTCCCCGGAGGGGATGGTCACTTCCCGGAGGCCGCCGATCATGCTCTTCATGATGAGGCGTCCGCGATCGGCGGTCTTCCGGACCCGGCCGATGATGGCGGCGTCTTGTCCGTAACGCTGCGATTTCATTGCAGCCAGGACCTTTTCGCATTCCGCCTCGGCGCAGAAAAGGACCATTTTCCCCTCATTGGCGAGGAACAGTGGATCGAAGCCCAGGACCTCGCAGAAGCCCCGGACGGGTTCACGGACCGGGATCGCCGCCTCGTCGATTTCCATGACGGTGCCCGATTGTTCCGCCATTTCCACGAGGATCGTTCCGAGTCCTCCCCGGGTGCAGTCCCGCATGGCATGAACCTCGCCGCTTACCGCCAGGGCGGCGGCCACGAGGTCGTTCAAAGGTGCCGAATCGGAGACGATGCCCGAGGAAAATCCCATGTTTTCCCGTTCGTTGATGACGGCCGCGCCGTGGTCGCCGATGGGGCCGTTGAGGATAATCACATCCCCGGGTTTGATGGAAGCCGGTGAAATGACGCCGGGGTAACGGATCACGCCGACCCCGGCGGTATTGATGAAAACGCCGTCGGCGGCGCCCCGGGTCACGACCTTCGTGTCTCCCGTAACAATCTGCACCCCTGCCTCCCGGGCCGCCTCGGCCATGGATTTAATGATCTGCTCCAAATCCGCCATGGGGAAGCCTTCCTCCAGGATGAACCCGGCGCTGAGATACAGGGGGACGCTCCCGCACATGGCGAGGTCGTTGACCGTTCCGTGGACCGCCAGGGACCCGATGTTGCCCCCGGGAAAGAACAGGGGATTGACGACGTAGGAGTCGGTGGTGAAACAGAGCTTTTCCGCCCCGACCTTCATCACTGCCCCGTCTTCCAGACGGCCCAGGAGGTCATTCTGAAAGTGGGGAAGAAACGTTTCCCTGATGATTTCGTTGGTCAGGAGTCCCCCGCCGCCGTGGGCGAGGAGAATTTTATCGTATTTCATAAGGTTCTTTCCTTTTTGATGCGATATCCGGCAACGACCGCCTGTCCCAGGGCGATGCAGCCGTCGTTGTTCGGAACCAGGCGATGCCGGAGCACCCGAAGGCCCGTTTTCTCCAGCGAGGCGATCGTCCCCTCGTAGAGGATGCGGTTCTGGAAGCAGCCGCCGCTTATGGCCGCCCCGTCGAGGTTTTCTTCCGCGCAAATTCGTATGGATAGCTCTGCAAAGGCGGCGGTCAGGGTGGCGTGAAACGACGCCGCCAGATCCGGCACCGCTTTTCCTGCAAGAATTTGCTCCGTCAGGATACGGATTGCCGGGGACATGTCAAGGATAAAGACGCCGTTTTCCTTTTCGATATCGTAAGGCAAAACGGTCCCTTGCCCCTTCCGGGCCAGGGCTTCCAGTTCCATGGCCGCCTGGCCTTCGAAATTGACCTTTCCCCGGCGAAGCCCCAGGATCGCCGCGACGCCGTCGAAGAGGCGTCCCAGGCTGGACGTTTCGGGGCTGTTGATCCGCCGGTCGAGAATCCGCTCCATCATGGCGGGGGCGAAATCTGCGGGCAGGAGCCGCAGCCGTCCTGCCCATTCCGGCCAGGATGCACCATAGGCCATCTGCAGGAGCCCCACCGCCGTCCGCCAGGGATGGCGGATGGCCGTTTCCCCCGTCGGCAGGAGAAAATGCTTCAGGTGACCCCGGCGGATGAAATCCGTCTCATCGGCCAGGAGAAATTCACCGCCCCAGATGCGCCCGTCCGTTCCCAGGCCGGTGCCGTCCATGGCAAGGCCCAAAACGGGGCCGGTCTCACGGTTTTCGGCGAGGCAGCTTGCGATATGGGCGTGGTGGTGCTGGACGGAAATTACCCTGTGGTCCTTCATGCGGGCGGCCGTCCGGCTGGCGTAGTAATCGGGGTGAAGGTCGCAGGCAATGACCTCCGGGCGGCATTCGGTAATCCGTTCCATGAGTGCCATGGTCTCGTGGAAGAAATCCCGCGCCAGGGGTGTCTCAAGATCGCCGATGTGGGGGCTCATAAAAGCCATGTTCTCCTTGACCAGGCATAGCTCACCCTTCGGCTCCGCCCCCAGGGCCAGGACTTCCGGCAGGGGTTCCCGGAGAAACAGGGGCCGGGGGGCGAGTCCCCTCGATCGACGGAAGAGCGTCGGTGTACCGGTGTAAACGGCAGCGATGCCGTCGTCGCAGCGGACCAGGATATCCCGGTTGTGGACGAGATACCCGTCGGCGATCCCCTGAAGGCGTTCGACCGCTTCGCGGTTGCCGATGCAGATGGGTTCGTCGCTTTTGTTGGCACTGGTCATGACCAGCGCCTGGAATTCCTGCAAAAGCAGGTGATGAAGCGGCGTGTAGGGGAGCATAACGCCGAAGGTATCGACACCGGGGGCGACGGCCGGGGCAATGGCGGTCCGGTCTTTTTTGCGTAAAAGCACGATGGGCCGTTGCGGGGTCTGCAACAGCGTCTCTTCTTCGGGGGAAATGTCGGCAATTTCTTTTGCCGCCGCCAGATCACGGACCATGATGGCAAAGGGTTTTTCTTCCCGGAGCTTGCGGGTGCGGAGTTCTTGCACCGCTTTCTCGTTCGCGGCGTCCACGGCGAGGTGGAAACCCCCCAGGCCCTTGATGGCCATGATCTCTCCCCGCTTCAGGGCGGCGCCGGTTTCCCGGAGCGGATCGTCCGTCGTGACGGATTGTCCTTCCTTATCAAGCAGTTGCAACCTCGGCCCGCAGGCGGGGCAGGCGTTCGGTTCGGCATGGAAGCGCCGGTTGTCCGGGTCGTCGAATTCCTGCCGGCAGACCGGGCACATGGGAAAACAGGCCATGGAGGTCCGGGCGCGGTCGTAGGGAATATCGTTGATGATCGTCAGGCGGGGACCGCAGTTGGTGCAGTTGATAAACGGGTAGCGTTGGCGCCGGTCGGCAGGGTTGAACAGTTCCGCCAGGCAATCGTCACAGACGGCGATGTCCGGGGAGATGTGAACCTTGCGCTGCGTGCCTCCTTCGCTTTCGAGGATGCGGAAATCTCCTTCCTCTTTTGGCAGGACATCCGTAAACCGGCCGACGGCCACTTCCGCCAGGGGGGGCGGACGATGAATGACGTCATCCAGAAAGGCGTTGACGTCCTCGGGGCGGCCTTCCACCTCGGCCCAGACCCCGTCGGCACGGTTCTGGACCCAGCCGGCGAGGCCGTATTTCCGGGCCGTCCGGTAGATGAAGGGGCGGAATCCCACCCCCTGGACGATCCCGGTGAAGAGATAACGGGTCCGCCGAATCACGGCCGGGCGTTGCGGAAGGTCTCCACCTGAGAGGTCAGCCAGGCGATCCACGGCTCAAATCCCTCCTTGGTCTTGCAGGAGACGGTGAAGACGGCCAGGTTCGGGTTGATGGACAGGGCATCCTTTTTCGCCTTCTCCAGGTCGAAGTCGACGTAGTTGAGAAGGTCCATCTTGTTGATGATCATGGCCGCCGATTCATGGAACATCAGGGGGTACTTCCGGGGTTTGTCGGCTCCTTCGGGGGTACTCAGAATCATGACCTTCATGTTTTCGCCGACGTTGAACTCCGCGGGGCAGACAAGGTTCCCCACATTTTCCGTGATCAGGAGATCGACGCCGTCGAGGTCGAAATTCGGCAGGGCCTCCCGGATCATGTTGCCGTCGATGTGACAGGCACCTCCGGTGTTGATCTGGGTGACGGGAATGTCCAGGGCCGCGATGCGCTCGGCGTCATAGGTGTCCTGGATGTCGCCTTCGATGACGGCGATCCGGTACTTGTCCCGCAGGGCCTCGATGGTCCGCTCCACGAGGGTTGTCTTTCCTGCCCCGGGGGAACTCATGAGGTTGATCACGAACACCTTGCTGGCGTCGAACAGGGCACGGTTGTCCCGGGCGATCCGGTCGTTGGCGTCCAGGATGTTCTTAACGGTTTTGATAATCATCAGCCAGTCTCCTTCTCATTGAGGTGGTA
>CAZIPU010000002.1:0-19618 GCA_964541005.1 uncultured Syntrophales bacterium
AGGGTATTTATCGATACCCGTTTCCCAAAGATCATCTTATCATTTGATGATACTTGCGATATATCTCTATCAAAGAATAGCCCGGATGGAAAGTCGAAAGATCGGAACGATTTTCAAAGAACACCGGGATTTGCAGAAAAGAGGGGGCATTCTCTAAAATTCTGTGTGGCGTTGGCCGCAAGTATGGCCATGTGTTGAGCGGATATTTCTTTGCACCGATGAGAATGATGTGGAAAACACCGTCCCTGTAAGCAAATTGAAAGTCGGCATGTATGTCCTGATGCCTGTGGCATGGACGGATCATCCCTTTTTAAAAAATCAATTTCGTCTGACTTCTCAAGAACAGATCCAAAAAATAATCGTGGCGGGATTTACGGAAGTCCGGGTGGACTTAAGTAAAAGCCGGGTTGTGGACGCAGATCCGGCGACGATTGAGACGATACCGGATGATCTGAAAAAAAATATTGTCCACGAGGGGCTTCGGGAAGCCATCTTCGACAAGACCCTTCCTCCTTTGGCAAAGGCAGCGAAAATCCATCGGTATTCCGGTGAGATGATTAAAAATTTGCTGGACAACCCGACGGCGGAGAATATCCGGGCCACGAGACAGGCGGTTGCCGATGTGGTCGATCTGATCCTGGACGACATGGAAACCAGCCACCACCTGATGATGATCACCAATCATGATTATGATACCTATACCCATTCCGTACACGTCGGAATCCTTTCCATCTGTCTTGCCCGAAACATTTTTCTGCGATCCAATGCCCATGATCTTCATGAATTGGGGGCGGGTTTTTTCCTGCACGATCTGGGGAAGGTGCGCATTGATCAGGAAATCATCAATAAACCCGGGAAGCTGACGGAAGATGAGATGCGGGAGATAAAAAAACATCCGAATCTTGGATTTAAAATTCTTCATGAAACGAAGCAGATGACGGAAGAATCGAAAATCATCGTACTTCAGCATCACGAACGATATGACGGCACGGGGTATCCCCAGGGAATTCGGGGGGATGACATGCATATCTACGGGAAGATCTGCTCTGTTGCCGATGTCTATGACGCCTTGACGACCGATCGGCCTTACCGTCCGAAGTTGTCGCCCTTCGAGGGGTTGAAAATCATGAAGGAGCAGATGATGCACCACTTTCAGAAGGATCTGTTCGATCAGTTTGTTCTGATGCTTGCGGGGAGGAAAAGTTAGCCTCGGCTTTTCAATCCGCCCAATAAACCAGCCTAATCGGCCCCATTTTTTTCTTTTTCCCCCAATTCCCTCCGTTAAACACACTGATCCTCTTTATTTTTCTCTAAAGTTATTTAGACGTAATACCGAAAATATTATCAACATAGAAAAAGGGATCATTTTGTTTGTTCCGTCCGGCCCCTTTACCACGCGGGGCGAGACTTGTTTCTCAGCAGCACCCAAGATAGGCAGGGATGAATTATGGCAAAAATTGTGACAGCGAAAGAAGTGGCGGATTACCTGCGGTTGAATCAGAATACGATTATCAATTTGGCTGTTAAGGGAGATCTGCCTGGATTTAAGATCGGGAAATCATGGCGGTTCGATATGGACGAGATCATCACCGCCATCGAAGAGTCGAAGGAAAAGTCGCGAAGAGGTCATTTCGCGGCAAGGGATGTTGAATCCGATTAGACGGATAGCTCGGATATTAAATCTTCTTTAATTAAGCGGGAGGGGTGTATTCATGAAGAAAATGAAGTTGAGTGTGAAGTTGATCGGCAGTTTTTGCCTTGTGTCCATGATGCTGCTTGTTGGCGGCTACATCGGCGTCGGCAACATTATGCACCTGAAAAAGAACATTACAACGATTTACGAAGTGAACACCAAGCCCCTGGTAACCATGGGGGACATCGCGGAGTTATGGCAGGAATTGCGGGCGGAGATTCGTAACGCCTATATCCAGAAATTCGTCTACGGCCGGGATATGAATCGGGAATTGGAAAAAATTGCCGCCCTCAACGAACGCGGGAAGAAGGATCTCGCTGTGATGGGGGCAACGTTGACGGAGGGGGATATCAAGAAGGAATACGACAGCCTCATTAACCTGTTTATGCGCCAGAATCCGAACCTGGAGAAACTCATGAAAATGATGGCCGAAAATCGGAAGGACGAGGCAATGGCCTTCATGGAAGGAGAGGTGACCGTGGTGGAAAACCTGATCACCGATTCGTTCCACAAGATTATCAAGATGGAAATCGACCAGGCCGATGCGACCATGCAGAAGAGCATATCCCGGGCTAACGCGGCCACCTGGTTTGCCTCCGTTTCGACCCTGATTGCTTTCCTTCTGGCGGTCGGCATCGGAATCTTGATGAGCGCCATGATCACCCGTCCCATTTCCAGGGTCATCGAAGGTTTGGGTGACGGTGCGGATCAGGTTACTGCGGCTGCTTCACAGGTGGCCTCCTCGAGCCAGCAACTGGCCGACGGCAGTTCCAACCAGGCCTCGGCTATCGAAGAAACGTCGTCCTCGCTGGAGGAGATGTCGTCCATGACCCGGCAGAACGCCGATAATGCCCAGTTGGCAAACGACATGATGACGAAGGAGGCGGCTCCGAACTTTCATATGATCGAGGAGCGGATGGGGATCATGGCAAAGGCCATGCAGGCCTCGGTCAGTGCCAGTGAAGAAACGGCGAAGGTCATCAAGACCATTGATGAAATTGCTTTCCAGACAAATTTGCTGGCGCTGAACGCCGCTGTCGAAGCGGCCAGGGCGGGAGAGGCCGGCGCGGGATTTGCGGTTGTTGCCGACGAGGTCCGGAATCTGGCCATGAGATCAACGGAAGCGGCCAAAAATACCCAGGATCTCATATCCAATTCCACAGGCCGGATCAAAGAGGCGACAACGATTTACGGTCAGGTGTCCGAGGCAATGGGGAAGAACGGCGAAATTGCCAAAAAGGTTACGGAACTGGTCGGTGAAATCGCGGTGGCATCTCGCGAACAGGCCCAGGGGATCAGTCAGGTGAATACTGCGGTGGCCGAAATGGATAAAGTGGCCCAGCAGACGGCGGCATCGGCGGAAGAATCGGCCAGCGCGGCGGAAGAGTTGAATGCTCAGTCGGAACAGATGAAGAGTTATATCGGAGATCTTGTCGCCCTGATTGGTGGGCAGGATGATCTTTTGAGCAGTGCACCGGTCGCGCCGCAGAGAGGACGGAGGATCATCAGGCGGGATAGTGCGGTCAAGCCGATGGGTCTTGTGAAACAGGACCGAAAAGCCCTTGTCTCCTCGGAAAGGGGGAAGGTTGTCCGGCCTGACCAGATCATTCCCATGGAAGAGGATGATTTTAAAGATTTTTGAGAACGGGGTATGTCATTAAGCCCGGGGGGATAGTTTTGTCGCCCGACAACCAATTGTATGGGGGAGCGGTATGATTTCTCCAAAGGAACTGATTAACCGGGTCAACGAGTCGGATATCGCATCCATTCGTCAGATCCTGAATAAAATTATTGAAGTTTCCCTTGATCCCCAATCCAATGCCGTTGATCTGAAAAATCTGATCGAAACCGATCCCCCGCTGACGGTAAAAATTCTGAGGCGGGCGAATTCGGCCTTCTACGGCATGCCGAGAAAGGTATCCGATGTCCTGGATGCCATCATGTTCCTCGGGTTCGAAACGGTCAAGGAGTTGGCCATCACTCAGGCCGTTGTCGATTTGTTTCAGAACGGCGGGATACACCAGAACGGCTATTCGAGAAATGCCCTCTGGATCCACTGTGTGGCGGTCGCAAGTTGCGCAAAGCTCATTGCCAGGAGGGAGTTGCGCAGAAACGGCAATGAAGTTTATACGGCGGGACTGCTTCATGACATCGGCTTGATCGTGATGGATCAGTTTCTGAAAGAAGATTTCCTCCGAATGATCAAAGAAGGGGAACTTGATGGCCGCGATATCCGACTGGCGGAGGAAGAGATCTTCCGATTCTGCCACGATGACATCGGCGGTCTTCTGCTTGAGGAATGGAATTTCCCCGTCAATATCGAAATGGCGGTTCGGCAGGCGGAAAGGCCTACAGAAGATCAGATTGATCAACATGCCGAAACGGCGATGCTCCATATCGCTCATTTTTTATGTCACGAACGGAAACTGGGTTATCTGGAACCGATTTCCCACGATGTTCTAATGTATCAGCGTTGCCTCTGGAAATTCGGTATTGAAGAACGGGCCATGGAATTTATCATGGACGACGTGGAAGAGCAGATTCACCAGATGGTGGCGCATGACTGGTTCTAGTAGACGGACGCGTCCGAAAAATGCCGAATCCATTCCGGAACTGAAAAAAATGCTCCGGGACATGGCGATTCGACTCCGCCATGTCGGGAATGAGTATTTCCTCTCCCAGGAGGAATCGCGGCAAGCAACCCTCGCATATATTGAAATCATGGAGGAGTTGCGACGGAAGAACGACTCCCTTGAGGCGCTGAAAAATGAGCTGGAGGAACGGGTCAGCATCCGGACATCTTCCCTGGAGGCGTCCAATAAGTCCCTGACCGAAGAAATTGAAAAAAACAGAACCATTCAGAAGGAGTTAAGGGGAAAAGAGAAGAAACTCCTTTATGCGCAGAAAATGGAAGCCGTCGGCGCCCTGGCCGGCGGCATCGCTCACGATTTCAACAATCTCCTCATGTGTATCCAGGGGAATATCTCCCTAATCCTGATGGGGCGTGATGCTTCTTCCGGCCATTACGATAAAATAAAAAATATTGAGGAACAGGTGAAAAGCGGTGTCTCCCTGACAAAGCAGCTTTTGAATTTTTCCGTCCAGCGGGAACAGAAATTTTCTCTGGTTGATTTGAACGATCTCATCTCCGAAACCGCCTCCATGTTTTCCAGAACCCGCAAAGAAATTGTCATTCAGCAGCATCTGGACGGGGACCTCGGTTTTGTACAGGTCGATAAGGGGCAAATCGAACAGGCCCTCTTGAATCTTTACCTGAATGCATCGCAGGCTATGCCCGGCGGCGGCCGGTTGATACTGCGGTCGGAGACAGCCCTCCTCAGCAAAGACGAGGCCCGGGCATATTTTGTTGAAGAAGGCCTTTACGCAAGGGTCTTTGTGACCGACACCGGCGTCGGTATGGATGAAAAGACCCGGGAGAAAATTTTCGACCCCTTTTTCACCACCAAAGAGCTGGGCAGAGGGTATGGCCTGGGCCTGGCCTCCGTCTACGGGATCATCAAGGGCCATCACGGTTTTGTCGATGTTCAAAGCCGGAAGGGAAAAGGATCGTCCTTTATTGTCTATTTGCCCAAGGCAACCGAAATGGCGGTTCAATCGAAAACACATCCGCAAGGAACGATCCTGAGGGGGCAGGAAACGATTCTATTCGTGGATGATGAAAAGACCATCATCGAAGTCATGCGGGATATT
This sequence comes from uncultured Syntrophales bacterium, assembly GCA_964541005.1. Lineage (GTDB taxonomy): Bacteria > Desulfobacterota > Syntrophia > Syntrophales > JAAYKM01 > JAAYKM01. The sequence continues at coordinate 5,405 of CAZIPU010000002.1, forward strand.
CTGGAAGCACTGGATTATCGGGTCCTGACGGCAAACAACGGCGAAGAGGCCGTCAAAATCTACGATTCCCTGAAGGATGAAATCGATCTGGTGATTCTGGATGTCATTATGCCGGGCATGGGGGGCATGGAGACTTTCGAAGCGCTCAAGGCGCTCAACCCGGATGTCAAAGTCATCTTCAGCAGCGGTTACAGCCTGAACCGCATTGCCCGGGAAATCATGGATAAGGGTTGCATGGCCTTCATCCAGAAGCCTTTTAATATCGAGACGATATCGCAGAAAATAAGGGAAGTGCTGCAAGAATCCTGAAAAAGCGGGATTATCCGTCTCCCAGCTGGAACCGTTTCAGTTTTTCCACGAGGGTGGTCCGATTCAGTGCGAGAAGCTTCGCTGCCTTGTTTTTTACCCCGCCGCTGATTTCCAGCGCTTTCATAAGGAGATCTTTTTCAAACTGCATGACCGCGGCATTGTAATCAAAGCCTTCCTCGATCAAAACCGGCATATTCGATGCGGGTGCCCGTCTGGACTGAAAACGGAATTTATCGGGGAGATCGTCAACGGTTATCTCGTCGTTAGTTGTCATCACGACAAGCATTTCCATGAGATTCTGCAGCTCCCGGACATTTCCGGGCCAGGGATACCGCATCAGGCAGGCCATGGCCTCCTGAGAGATGTTTCCCGGATTCTTCCCTTTTTTGGCACTGAATTCCTGCAGAAAATGGTTGACCAGGATGGCGATATCCGGACCCCTTTCCCGCAGAGGAGGGAGATGGATTGGAATGACGTTGATCCGGTAAAAAAGATCTTCTCTGAACTTTTTCTCCTCCACCGCTTTTTCCAGATTCTGATGGGTGGCCGTAATGATCCGCACATCGGCTTCGAAGGTTTTCATCCCGCCGATTCTTTCGAACTGTTTTTCCTGGATGGCCCGCAGCACCTTCACCTGAAGGGCGGGACTCATATCTCCGATTTCGTCGAGGAAGAGGGTTCCCCCCTGGGCCAACTCGAATCTGCCGGCCCTGCTGCGGATGGCGCCCGTGAAGGCGCCCTTTTCATGACCGAACAGTTCACTCTCCAAAAGATCTTCCGGGATCGCGCCGCAATTAACGGGAACCAGTGGGTGGTTCCTGCGGGAGCTGTTGAAATGGATCGCCTTGGCTACCAGTTCCTTGCCCGTGCCGCTCTCGCCGTAAATCAAAACGGTACTGTCCGAGTCGGCGACCTTCTCGATCGTACCGAACACTTTCTTCATGCAGTCGCTGTAACCCAGCAGCTTTCCCAGATCGTACTTCTCCTTCAGGTGGTCCCGGAGATGGATATTCTCTGCTTTAAGCTGGGCATAGGATACGGCACGCTGGACGGTGATTTTAACCAGGTCGTCCTTGAGGGGTTTGGCAATAAAGTCGAAAGCGCCCAGTTTCATCGCCTCCACGGCGTTACTGACGGTGCCGTATCCGGTGATGATGATTACCACGTGATCGGGATTCATCTCCTTCGCGAAGCGCAATAACTCCAGCCCGTCGACATGGGGCATTTTCAAGTCCGTGACGGTGATGTCGTAATGATCTTCCAGGAAAGCCGTCATCGCCTCCCGGCCGTCTTCGACGGCTTTCACGTCGTAGCCGCTGGATAACATGAGTTCGGACAGGTTTTGCCTGCTGAGTTCGTTGTCTTCAACGATGAGGATTTTGGCTTTTTTCATGCGGTTTTCCCTGAGGACGCAATGATATCGCGACACCGGTTCAACAATAAGCCGAGCCGGATCACCGCGGGCCATATTACTAGGATATTGAGAAAAAAGTGTAAAGTTTTTTCTTCACCCTGCCGATAGTTAGATTATCGTTACATTGGATTAAATGGTAACAGAGTGAATCAAAATGTTGATTTCTTACTTAGCAGAAATCTTTCATCTTTCAAAGATGAAAAGTGCGAAGGGCTTTCCGGTACACCAAATTTAGGAGAGGTGAGGAATGAAAGACGTGGATGAGATGATGAGTCAGGTCGGAACGTCGGGGGCGGACCGGGAGGGAAAGTATCTGACTTTCTCTCTAGCGGGTGAAGAGTATGGTATCAGCATCCTCAAGGTGAAGGAAATCATCGGCATGATGCCGATTACATATGTTCCCCAGGCGCCCGGATACGTCAAAGGGGTGGTCAATCTACGGGGAAAAGTGATTCCCGTCATCGATCTGCGCCTCAAGTTCGGAATCGAACCCATCGATTATACGGAGCGGACCTGCATTATTGTCGTCGAGATCGGCAGTTTGAGCAAGATGATTGCCATGGGGATTGTTGTGGACTCCGTTTCGGAGGTCATGAACATCAAGAACGGCGACATCGAGGACACCCCTTCCTTTGGTACAAAATTAAAAACGGAATTTATCCTGGGAATGGCCAAGACGGGGGCGGGTGTTAAAATTCTGCTCGATATCAACCTGGTTCTGGCAGATGAAGAAGTGTCCGTCATTGAAGAAAAGGCACTTGCCTGAGGTGTTTCCCGGGGGGAGGTGGCAATCGTTTTGAATTTTGCCAAAGTTTCTCCACGGGAGTCCGGAAATCCGGGAATCCTGTACTCTTGACGGTTGGCGAAACCGTGAACCGATCGCAACAACGTACCGGGATGTTATGGAAAAAACATTTTATTCAACATCGGAAGTCGCCGATCTTTTCGGAATCAGTCGGGTAACCGTCTATCGGTGGATAAAAAACGGAAAGATTCAGTCCTTTGGACTGGGTAAGAACTTGAAAATCCCGTTGTTTGAGATCAAGCGCTTACTGCAGGAATTCGGCATTTCCGCCTTATCTTCCGAGGATATGGACGACATTCTGAAAAAGGATAAGGTGAGGGATATTATCCTGTTCATGGCCCGCAAAGGCAAGAATGACTTGTAAGAACACGATGAGGTCGGCGGGGACCTTGAGAAAAAATGGGAACGTATAACGGGGGAATTGGTTCATATCTTGCTTATCATAACCGTCCGTATAAGCGGATCGGGTGGTTCACCGATTGAAAACCCCGGAACACAACAAGACGACAATGGAACTTAAAGAAAGCGACTTCCAGAAAATAAGTCGGCTCGTACACGAACAGTGCGGCATCAATCTGCATGACGGGAAAAAAGAATTGGTCAAGGCCCGGCTGAGTAAACGTCTCAGGGAAGGGAATTTTGCCTCTTTTTCCGATTACTATCGTCATGTGACGACCGATGAAGGCCAGGATGAACTGGTGATGATGATCGATTCGCTCTCGACGAATCTGACCTATTTCTTCCGGGAATTCGGTCATTTCAAAACGTTGCGGTCGGTGCTTCCCGAAATGGCGGCTGCCCGCAATGGCGACCGAAAAGGTGCCCGCCTGCAGATTTGGAGTGCCGCATGTTCTTCCGGCGAGGAGCCCTATTCCCTGGCGATCACTTTGAGGGAAGTCCTGGGCAACAAACCGGTACCGGTTTCAATCCTGGCCACAGATATATCGACCCGGGTGTTGGATACGGCAATCCGGGGTATTTACCCCCGGGAACGTATGAAAGATGTTTCCGATCAGATATTGAAAACCTATTTCCGGTACGGATCGGGGAAATGGACCGGTTTTTATCAGGTCAAGAAAGAAATCCGGGACATGGTGCGGTTTCTCAGGTTTAACCTGATGGACCTCCCTCCTGCCGATTTTGCCTCTGATGTCATCTTCTGTCGAAACGTGATGATTTATTTCGACAAACCGACTCAGGAAATGCTGGTCAACCGCCTTTACCGGATTCTGAATAAAGATGGTTATTGTTTTGTCGGTCATTCGGAGAGTTTGACGGGGTTGGCGCATCCTTTTAATTATGTTGAACCGAGTGTTTATCGAAAATAGAATTTATGGCCGATTTGATTGTTGGAATTTCAGACCTGAAGGTCAGCAAGAGCCCCGATGACGTTTTGGTGACCTTTGCGCTTGGCTCTTGTATTGCCGTCGCCATTTACGATCCCCTGATTAAAGCAGGGGGATTGCTCCACTACATGCTTCCGGATTCGACGCTGGACCCTCAGAAAGCACAGAGCCAGCCGGGCATGTTTGCCGATACGGGGATCCCGCTGCTGTTTAAGTCCTGTTATCGCCTGGGAGGTGAGAAAAAGAGAATGATTGTCAAAGTGGCGGGTGGCGCCAGTATTCTGGACGATGCCAATTTCTTCCGGATCGGGCAGAAGAATATTACGGCTCTGAGAAAGATATTCTGGAAAAACAACGTGATGATTGATGCTGAGGATACAGGTTCAAACTGCAATCGGACGGTAAGACTGAACCTGGCAAACGGGAAGTTTTCTATCAGAAGTTCCATGGGCATGATGAAGGAAATATGATCGTGATTGAGAAGATTATACACTCAGTTCAAAGCATACCGGCGTTTCCGATGACCGTCCAGAAAGTGACCGAACTGGTTTCCCGGGAGGATTATGCCGTCGCGGATCTTGTCAACCTGATCAAATGCGACCAGGCGATTACGGCCAATATTCTCAGAATGAGCAATGCCGCCTATTTTGGGTCACGCCACAAAATAAAGACCATCCAGGAAGCGGTTCTGTATCTGGGGCAGCAGAATCTGTTGCGGGCGGTGCAGACAGCCGGCGTGTCCCGGTTCTATCGGAAAGTATCCGTGGGGTATGTGTCACAGGCCAGAGAGCTCTGGAAACACGCCATTGCCGTGGCCATGATGTCCCAGATTCTGTCGCGGAAAATATTCCACTGCGAGGATTCGGTCCTCTACACGGCGGCCCTGCTTCACGATATCGGTAAGGTCTTCCTGGGAGAATATGTCCAGGAATCGTTTGACCGGATCGCGGATCTCGTGACAAAACGGGGCTCATCTTTCCTGGATGCGGAAAAAGAGGTGCTGGGTATCGACCATGCGGTTCTGGGGGGGATGATCGCGGACCACTGGCATTTCCCGGCGGAGATCCGGGATGCCATTGCCTATCACCATCGACCGGATCTGCTTGATAAGGAGGGAGATTATATTTCCTGGCTCGTCTATTTATCCGATCAGGTGTGTTTGATGATGGGTGTCGATGGGGGGATTGACGGTCTTGCCTACAAAGGACTTGAAGAGAGTTTGACGCGGTACCATCTGCGGATGCAGGATCTGGAGCAGGGGATGATCATGCTTCTTGAATCGTTGGAAGGGGCGGAAGACGTCATCAATATTGTTTAGAAACAAGGAAGGGTCGAGGGCACATCATGTCGTTTAATGTTTTGATTGTGGATGATTCCAATGCCATGCGCTCCGTGATCCGCAAGGTTATCCAGTTATCGGGCTTCCGAATGGATCACTGCTACGAAGCGGGAAACGGGAAACAGGCCCTGGAAGTTTTGTCCGGTGAGTGGATAGACGTCATCTTGTCCGATATTCACATGCCCGAGATGGACGGCTTCGAACTGCTCAAGGCGATTCATCAGCACGAGGTTTTTCGGAACATCCCCGTTATTGTCATTTCGACGGAGGGCAGCATGGATCGGGTAAAGGAGGCTCATGCTCTGGGAGCGAAGGGTTTTATCAGGAAACCCTTTCTGCCGGAAGAATTGAAACGCGTTCTTCATGAGGTGATAGGAGTCGGGGATGAGGGAGAGTATCAGGCAGACACTGACGAGTGCGATTTTTGAAGTATTCGAGAAGATGTTTTTTGTATTTCTGGAGCCGGTCGAGGACAGGCCGTTTCAATATGAACACGTGTCTTATATTGATTTCGACGGCAAGTCCAAGGGGGCGCTTTGCATAATGATGTCCCGGGGCATGACGGAAATGATGGTGCAGAACATGCTCGGTTGTGAACCGTCCGACATGACCGGACAGATGATCGAAGATTGCTCAAAAGAGGCGGCCAATATGGTGTGCGGCAATTTTCTGCGGAAAATGAGCGAGCGGGATGTTTTTAACCTGAGCTTGCCGAAACATGCACCGGCACACGCGGCGGAAAACCTGGGAATGCTGTTGACCGGAACCGATGACGTGGCCGTTTCCTTTGATTCTGAAGGAGAATGCCTTCAGTTGAGAATCTCCTGGCAGGAGAAGGGCAATGGATAATCGTTAAGGTCATGACCGACAGAGACATTGCGCTTCGGGATTATTTTCTTTCTCCCGGCTATATTTTCGTGAGCGAGGAACCCTCATTGATTTCCACCGTGGTCGGTTCCTGCGTGGCGGTGTCTCTCTGGGATTGTCATAAGGAATACGGGGCCATGGCTCATTTTCTCTATCCGGTGACGGAGGACCGCTCCCAGGCGTCGGCTCAGTACGGGAATGTGGCGGTCCGGTATCTGATCAAGCTGTTTTTGGCCGAAGGTTCGAAAATAAAAAATTTGAAGGCGCAGGTGTTCGGGGGGGCGATCAATCCTGCCGGAGGATGTGAGCGGATCGGTACGGAAAATGTCCGCATTGCGAAGAAGTTGCTGGCCCGCAAACGGATTCCGGTTGTTTCCGAAGACGTCGGGGGTACGATGGGGAGAAAGATCGTTTACAATACCTTAAAAAATGAAGCCATCGTCTATAAGGTGAACCAGCTCCGAAAAGGCGACTGGTATCCTTACATTCAAGAGGGGAGGTAAGGGTGAAAAAAATCAAAGTGCTGATTGTTGACGATTCCGCGATCGTACGCAAGATTTTCTCCGAGGAACTGTCCAAGTATCCCGATATCGAGGTTGTCGGTGCGGCACCCGATCCTTTCGTGGCAAGGGACAAGATCGTCGCGTTGAAGCCCGATGTCCTTACCCTGGATGTGGAAATGCCCAGAATGGACGGGATTACATTTCTCAGAAAGCTGATGAAGTATTATCCGCTGCCGACGATCATTGTCAGTTCACTGACCCAGAAGGGCGGCAAATTGACTCTGGAAGCCCTGGATATTGGTGCCGTCGAAGTCATTGCCAAACCGGGCGGATCTTACTCCGTAGGTGACATGAGTTGCCAGTTGGCGGATAAGATCCGTGTGGCCTCGCGGATCAATGTCATCAAAAAGGAGGCGCCTGCCGCCGTCAGCATGGAACCGATCCGGGCGCTTTCCCAGACGACCAACAAGGTTATCGCCATCGGTGCCTCTACCGGAGGAACGGAGGCATTGAAAAACGTTCTGACGAAGATGCCCGCCAATTCTCCCGGTATCGTTGTTGTGCAGCATATGCCGGCCCATTTTACCACCGCCTTCGCAGAGCGGCTGAACGGAATTTGCCGGATGACGGTAAAGGAAGCCGCGGATAACGATTCCGTCACCCCGGGAACGGTGCTCATTGCCCCGGGAAATTATCACATGATTCTGCGAAGAAGCGGCGCCCGGTATTATGTCGAAATCAAGACCGGCCCCATGGTCCATCACCAGCGCCCCGCGGTGGATATTCTATTCAAGTCCACGGCGAAATATGCCGGGGCGAATGCAATCGGGGCGATTCTCACGGGAATGGGAGCCGATGGTGCACAGGGGCTTCTGGAAATGAAACAGGCGGGCGCCGGTACGGTTGCCCAGGATGAAAAATCCTGCGTGGTTTTCGGCATGCCCAAGGAGGCCATTAAACTGGGGGCGGCGGACAAGATCGTTCCTCTGGAACAAATAGCATACGAGATCATAAGGATGGTGTAAAATGAGTTATGATTCGCTGACAGGATTCATAGACAGTATGGCATCGGATTTTCTGTTTATTGACGGCCGGGACATCGATATTTCCGCAGCCGGTAAGTTCCTGAATCATCTGGATCAGATCCTCGCGGAGGCGGAGAAGGTTAGCGCCCTGCCGGTTGCGAAGATATCCCGATCCCTGAGTCATATTCTGGGAAAATGGCTGATCGACCAGGTGAAAGATAAAGAAACGGGTTTCGGCACGATTGAAAAAGGAATTTTCCTGATGCAGGAAGTCGCCGAGTCTTATAAAAATACCGGAGTCTATGGGGGAGACGTGGGAGGCTTTATCGGTGGATGTGCGACCCTGCTGGGGGAGGAAATCCCCCTTGAGGCAGCCGCCCAGGATAACGTCCCGGATGCCGTTGAAGTCGCTCCGGCGGGTGAGCCTGAGACGGTGCCTGAATCCGCTGCCGATCAGGTGCAGGACGAATCTCTTCTGAAGGATTTCATCGTTGAGGCGTGTGAGTACATCGATGAAATCGAAGTGAATATCCTCAACCTGGAACAGGAACCGGACAACAAAGAGTTTATCAATGCGATTTTCAGACCCTTTCACTCCATCAAGGGGGTTGCGAGTTTTCTGAACCTGGGCATCATCCGGGATCTGGCCCATAAACTTGAAAATCTTCTGGATAAGGCGAGAAACGGAGAGCAGGAGGTCACGCCGCCTTTGATCGATGTCGTTCTGGATGGCGCTGATGCCCTGAAAATACTCGTTAATCAGCTGAAAACCGATCCGGGCAGCAGCCAGACGATACCGGAAGGACTCGACCTGGAGGAGTTGAAGAAGCGCATCCAGATGGTGGAGGAAGGACGGACTGACATCCCGGCAAGAAAGAAACTGGGCGAGATCCTCGTGGAAGAAGGTGTCATTACGCCGGAAACGCTTAAGAAAGGCCTGGATACGATAGAAAAGAAGCCGGGGACGAAAATCGGTGAAGCCCTGATCAGCGAGGGGGATGTTACGCCCAAGCAGGTGTCGCAGGCCTTGCGCAAACAGGTCGATCAGGTTTCCGAAGCATCTACGATCCGGGTGGACACGCATAAACTGGATGACATGATCGATATGGTGGGGGAACTGGTGATTACCCAGTCCATGGTTCAGCAGGACCTGAATATGAGCCTCCACGCCGACAGAAATCTCATGCGGGACATTGCGCAGCTCTTTCGCATTACCTCCGCCCTCCAGCGTGCCTCGACGGGTTTGCGCATGATCCCCATCAAACAGACCTTCCAGCGTATGTCGCGACTGGTGAGGGATCTGTCGAAAGCTGCCGGGAAGACCGTCGCCGTGGAGATGGAGGGGGAAGACACGGAAATCGACCGGAACATGGTGGACGAAATTTACAATCCCCTGGTTCATATGATCCGGAATTCCGTCGATCACGGTCTGGAGGTTCCTGCGGACAGGTTACGGGCCGGGAAATCCGAAAAAGGCATCATCCGGTTGTCCGCCTATCACCGCGGGGGGAACATCGTGATCGAAATCTCAGACGACGGACGCGGCCTGAACAAGGAAAAAATTCTCGATAAGGCCATCAAAAACAAAGTTTTGCAGAGCCGTGACGGCCTCAGCGATGCGGAAATCTATCGGCTTGTCTTTCTGCCGGGCTTGTCGACGGCGGAAAAAGTGACGGATATTTCCGGTCGCGGCGTCGGCATGGATGTGGTAAAGCAAGCCGTCGAAAAGCTGCGGGGAAAGATTGAAATTGAAAGCCAGCCGGGGGAAGGAACAACCTTCATCACCAGTTTCCCCCTGACCATGGCCATCATCGACGGCATGATCGTCAAAGTCGGCCCGGAACGATACATTCTGCCGACGACGGCCATCCGCCAGGCCCTGAGGCCAACCCGCGAGTCATACAACAACGTCGTGGGAAAAGGGGAGACGATCCGTGTCATGGGCCAACTGCTGCCACTGGTCCGTCTCTATCAGTTGTTCGGTATCGATCCGGACTACAAAGATCCCTGGGAAGCGATCGGTGTGGTCGTGGAAGGCGGGAACCGGTCCAAATGCCTTTTGGTTGACAAAATTGTCGGAAAGGCGGAAGTGGTGATCAAGAGCCTGGGTGAAGGATTCAAAAACATCCGGGGTATCTCCGGCGGCGCGATCCTGGGAGACGGACAGGTGGGGCTGATTGTCGATCCGGAAGGACTTTTTGACTTCAGCGAAAGACAGTAGAGGCCATGATGGCCGGATTCAGGAAAAACGGAAATTCTTCCAAGGAGATGTGGATATGGATAAAAGCATAAAAATCCTAATTGTGGACGATTTTGCAACCATGAGAAAGGTCATCAGAAATCTTCTCAAGCAGGGCGGTTATGAGAACATCGTCGAGGCGGAGGACGGTGTGAATGCCTTGAAAATTCTGAAGTCCCAGAAAATCGATTTTGTCGTTTCCGACTGGAACATGCCCAACATGAGCGGCCTCGAGTTGCTGAAGGCGGTCCGGGCCGATGAAGAACTGAAGGCACTCCCCTTTTTAATGGTGACCGCCGAGGCGCTTCAGGAAAATGTGGTTGCCGCCGTCAAGGCCGGAGTCAGCAATTATATCGTGAAGCCCTTCACATCAGCAGTCTTGGATGAGAAGATTAAGAAAATTATGGAAAAAATGTAATCCCATCAATCGGAAGAGGAAAATAGATGAACGTCAAGTTTATTAACCCGTTTTTGGAAGGAACGATCAGTGTACTGAACACCATGGCTTTTGTCTCGCCCCGGGCAGGAAAGCCTTATTTGAAGAAAGACAGCATGGCCGTTGGGGATATTTCCGGGATCATCGGCTTAACCGGAGCGGCCAGGGGATCTCTGGCCTTGAGTTTCAGCGAAGGGTGCATCCTCAAAATCGTGTCCAGCATGCTGGGTGAAGAAATCAGGGAAATCAACGGCGACATCAAGGATGCCGTGGGGGAATTGACCAACATGGTTTCCGGTGTGGCAAGAAAGAAACTCGAGGCGGAGGGTCTGAATGTCACCGCCGCCATTCCGACCGTGGTCTCCGGACCCAAACACTCCATCGTCCATGTTATGGGCGGTCCAAGCATTATCATCCCGTTTGAACTTGATGAAGGACCTTTTGTCGTCGATATCTGTCTTAGCGACGGAACTTAAGGCTGTCTGAAAATGGGTTGCCGGAAAGGCGGTGATGCAACCGGCGCCGGTGCCGCGGTTTCGACCTTGTTTTGGATCAGAATGATGCTGATTCTCCGGTTGCGGGGATCCCTCGGATTCTCCTTGACGTAGAGTTCCTGATCCGCGTAACCGACCACCCGGGCGATCCGGGTCGGTTCGATTCCGTTATTTTCCAGTTCCCGGCGGGCGGCGGATGAGCGTGACGTGGACAATTCCCAGTTGGTAATCTGGCCGCCCCTAAATGGGGCGGAGTCCGTGTGACCTTCGATGGCCACCCGGTTCGGGACATCCCGGATGTTGTCGGCCACGATGGCCAGGATCTGCCTGGCCTTGGCCGTCGGGTCGGCGCTTCCCAGATTGAACATAGGGCTCCCTTCCATATCAACGATCTGGATCCGCACACCGCCTTCCACCACATCGACAAAGATCTGATTCTTCACAAACTTCAGTTTCTCTTCAATGGCTGCCTTGAGTTTCTTGACCAGGTCTTCCGTAGAGATCCCCCCTTTCTCTACAACTTTGACCACACTGACCCCCATGGAACCCCTGATCTGCCCCTTTGAGTCCTTTTCCGCACCGGTCCCTTCCCTGTTTAGCCCTTTCGCGGCCATTTTTGCACCCATTCCCTGTTTATCGAGGACCTGAGTCGATTTATCCAGAAAGGATTGACCGGAACTGGACATCTCCTTGAAGACGTTGAAGTTTCTGAAATAATCGGACAGGGCAATGCGCTTTTCCGGTGAAACCATGGCAAGCAGCCACAGCAGGAGGAAAAAGGCCATCATCGCCGTGACGAAGTCGGCATAGGCGACTTTCCAGGAGCCGCTGTGATGACCTTCGGGTGCCTTTCTCTTCTTCTTGATGATGATGATGGGAGAGGATCGATCGTCCATTATTTCTTCGCCTGACGGAAAGCTTCTTCCACTTCCAGAAATGTCGGTCTGACTTCCGTGGGAATCACCCGGCGCCCGAACTCCACGGCGACCTTAGGCGCCGCTCCGCCGATGAAGGAAAGAAGGGAGACCTTCAGGACCGTCAAGTACTGGAGATGTTCTGTCGCGGTATGTTCCAGGCTTCTGCCCATGGGGCCGACGAACCCGTAGCACAATAAAACGCCGAGAAAGGTTCCGACCAGGGCGGCGCCGACGTGCTGACCGAGAATTTCCGGCGGCTCCCCGATTTTACCCATGGTGATGACGATGCCTAAAACAGCGGCCACGATTCCCAGTCCCGGGAGGGCATCGGCGATGAAGTTGACGCTCTTGGAAGGCTTCGTCAACTCTTCCATGTGGGTTTCCAGTTCGCTGTCCAGGAGGGCCTCCAGTTCATGGGGGGCAATCGTCGTGGTCATGACGGTTCGCAGGGTATCCGTGATGAGGTTGAGGGCACGTTCATTTTTGAGAATATGGGGAAACTGCGCGAATACGGGACTTTCTTCGGGCCGGTCCACGTCCGATTCGATGGACACGAGCCCCTGTTGCCTGATTTTGTAAAAAATCCTGTTCAAAAGTAACAGGGCTTCCAGGTAATCTCCCTTGGACAGGCTTTTGCCGGTAAAGATTCCCACGACGGCACCGGCCACCTTCTTGACGACTTTGAAAGGCGATGAAATGAGAAAACCGCCGATGGCGGCACCAAAGATAATGAGGACTTCCGTTGGCTGAAAGAGAACGGATAAATTCCCATGCGCAAGCAAATAACCACCCACAACAGCGGAGATAACGACAATGAATCCGATGATGGCCATCATGAATAGTCCTTTTCTCCTCTTTTCTCCCGCAGGATTTCCCTTTCCTTTTCAAAGACAAACCGGACGATTTCGTTACGGATATGTTCGTCCATGCCGAGAAATTTAAGAGCGATCCGGAATTGATCGTTTTTGGGGCCCGAGGACAGCACCTCGCCGTAGAGCTGAAGGGCTACCGGCGTCAGGGAAGAAAGGATGACCTTGATTTCCAGGATGCTTCCTATGGCGATGTCCGTCTCGAAAAGAAAATCCATGCCGCCGGCGCCGATCGTGACGGCTTTCAGCGGAAGAGACTGAAACCCCCCCTGGTAGAGGGTGATCATCCGCATCACCGCATCCAGTTTGGCATTGATCGTTTTCAGCCATACCGACAAGTGGGCATCCCCGATTTCGGGCAGGGTTGACAGTTCACTGTAAATGGCTTCCCCGTAAAGTTTCGCCCGGGAGGTGTCCCGCTCTTCCGGGGGAACGACCCGTAAATCGAACGGAAGCAGGGTGGAAACCCGGGAGAACTCCCTTTTGTTCATCGAAGTTGGCTCGTGATTATTCAATGTCATCCTCAAACCTTCCTCCGGGAGCGCTGCCCCCGTCTTGTTTTTATAAATTCACCCCGACCGACGCTCATAACCGATGAGCTTCAAATAAAGAACGGGATTTCCGGACTTCAGGCGATAATCCTGATTCAATTTTCCCGGGTCCTTGCAAAAGTGATACCGATCGCGTCATTACAAATGGATAAACGGCTTAAATATCGTTATGGGCGTCAAATAAATCATTCTCCTGAAGGTGGTCTCGGTCCGATAGGGGGGGGTGGTGGCATCATTGCTTCCGGGTGGGGTGTCAAAGAATGTCAAATAATTGTCTTTTGTGTCACGGATTGACGTGAGGCATCCGGTGCCGCATATCCCCCGGTATGCTGGAATCCGACTCCGGGGGGATAAGAAGGGTCAACAAATCCTTCTGGTATGTAATTTGCTCTCGAAGCGGGGAGAACATGACCATGTCCGGCGGACAGGATTTTTCCCGCCGCCCGGACCTTTATGAAAGGCGTCAACCCCATCATGAATTCATTCATGCCCAAGGAGCGAAAGGGGCCGTTGCCACGGCTGAAGGGATCATTTCCCCGTGGCGGTTGCCTCCATCTTGCGTGCAGGGCTTTTCTTTGTCTGCTTATGATCCAGATGATCCTTGCTGCCCCCTCGCCGGGGCGGGCAACGGATAAGCCCGCGGACAAAGGGGAATTTTTCCTTGGTTTTTCCTCTTATCATAACCTTGGGATGGCTCTTTCCGAGATTGGCCGGTTGAAAGAACAGGGTTATCGTGCGTTCCACAGGGAAACAGGCCGTGGGAATGAAACGAAATTCCGTGTTCTGGCAGGGCCTTACCCGACAAAAGCCAAAGCAGCGGCAGCAGGGGAAAGGTTAAAGCGGATCGGGTTGATCGATCAATTTCAGGTGGTTTCCTCGGCCGGGTCAAATCCGGTCAGAGAGCGTGTCGCGAAGAAACCGGACTCTCCGGGGAAAGGTCTGCAAAAAAGACGGGAATCAGCAATGATTGAGGGGAGGAAAACCGGAAAAGGAAAGGATACGATTTTAAGAAATTTACCGGCCGACTCCGGGAAAGAATCCCCTTTGGTCCGGGTTACAAAGAAGGCTGATCGAACGGCAGAAGTGCCGGTTACCTCGTT
>CAZIPU010000002.1:19718-21677 GCA_964541005.1 uncultured Syntrophales bacterium
TGGTCCGGGTTACAAAGAAGGCTGATCGAACGGCAGAAGTGCCGGTTACCTCGTTCGTGAAGCCGAAGACCGCTCCGTCGGCGGTGAAAAATGTGGAGAAGAGGCAAACGACGAAGGCAATCCCGAATCCTCCTGTTGCGCCTGGTCCCCTGGCGGATGTCAAACCTCTTCCGCCGTTGCCCCCCTCTTTGCAGACCGTTGTCCCGACCATGCCGGCCGCCCCGGTCATGCCCGATTGGCCCTATTTCGACGCGGCCATGAAGGATTTTCAGCGGGGACGGTATACAAAGGCCCGGCCGGTATTTCAGAGTATCCTGGCGAGAAACGATATCGGCGCCTCCTGGCGGGAACTGGCACAACGGCGGCTCGCCGACTGCATGTACTTTCTTAAGGAAAGCAACAACAAAGAGGCCTTGTACCAACTCGTCGGTCAATATAAGAACATCCTTTCAAGTTATCCCGATATCCGCCACGGTAACGACTTCGCCTACTGGCGTCTGGGACACCTGTACAAGGACATGACCTTCTATCGGGATGCCGTTGATGCGTATCAGAACCTGCTGGAAAAGTATCCGACGTCCCCATTGGCGGAGGAAGGACTCTATCAGATAGGAGACCTTCATCGCCTGAGCAGGAAGTATCCCGAGGCCGTGGAAGTCCTGCAGAGGTTTTACGCCAAGTATCCCGATAGCGCCCTGTCCAGATCGGCCATTTTTTCGCTGGCCGATACGTATTACCGCATGGGGTTCTCCAAGGATGCCGATATCTGGTACGGCCATGCTCTCCAACGGTGGCCTGATCTTTATGGTCTGCCGGAGGACATCTTCCTGAATACGGGCTATCATTTCTACAGTACGGGAAATTACCGCCGGGCGTTCCAGATCTTCAGCTATTTTCGCGGCCTCTACCCCAAAAACCGCTACGCCGGCCAGGTTGTCCGGGTCATGGCCCGCTGCCTTGCCGGAATGGGGCAGATATCGTCGTCGGTTCGTCTCCTGAATACGGTTCTTGCGAGGGAAAGGGATAAGAAAGAGGCGATCCGTTTTCGGCTTCTTCTGGCGGAGTTCGGGAACCAAAACCCGGGAGTCAGGACCTCCGCCTGTTTCCAGGGGGTTGAAAATTACCGGGAGCCGCTTCTCAGTTGTGACCGGATGCTCCTGGAGCTCAATGGCGATGCTTTGACGGAGGAGGTCCTGTACCTGAAAGGGAACGTCCTGGCAACCATGAATCACAGCCGGGATGCCTTCGACACGTACGCCATGCTTTTACGCCTTTACCCGAAGAGCCGTTACCAGGCATCCTGCCGAAAACGCCTGGAGGAGACCCGGAACGCCCTGATCAGGGATTATTATGGGAAGGGAGATTATCTCGCCGTAGCCGATTTATATTTCACTGAGAAAGGATTTCAGTACCATCCGGACATGGATGTCCTGTTCAAGATTGCCGACAGTTTCAAGAACCTGGGGTTGTACGATCAGGCAGCGAAAACCTTTCAGGATCTCAAGAATACGCAGACATTTTCTGATCCCGGGATTCTGGATCTGGCCATTGCCGGGGCTGAAATGAAGATCGGCAAGACCAGGGAGGGCCAGGCGAGACTGGTGACGCTGCTGGCTCAGAAAGGCGTCGGGGGCGCTTTGGCTAGGCGGGCCAGGCGCATCCTGGCCGACTCCTATTATGCGGAAAGAAATTATGACGGGGCGATTGCGTTCTATGCCGCGGCGATGCCCATCGACCGGGGAGAAAAGGGTGCCGCCCTGAGCTTCTACCGGTATGCCGATGCGCTCAAACGGAGGGGCCGGGGGGGGCAGGCCCTCCAATATTATCAGGAGGCGCTGAACAGCGCCGCCGCGATACCCGGGGCCTTGTCCGAGTCGCTGAAAGGGGAAATATACCTGAGCCTGGGCGAGTGCTATTTTGCGGTCAATCAGTTTGAGCAGGGGATTCCCCTGTTGACCC
>CAZIPU010000002.1:21777-36407 GCA_964541005.1 uncultured Syntrophales bacterium
GGCGAGTGCTATTTTGCGGTCAATCAGTTTGAGCAGGGGATTCCCCTGTTGACCCAATCCCTTTCCTCTCTGCCGAAAGGCTCCAGTCAGCGATGGGCCCTGTTCCGGCTGACCGGCGGTTATGTCAGGACAAACAATCCGGGCCTTGCGGAGAAATCTTCCGGCCATGTGCGGGAAAACACGGAAGACCCCTTCTGGGCGATGATGGCCGACTACGGTTTGAAGGATGGGATCTGGTTCGCTACTTACGAGGACTACCTGAAATAAATGATTCGATTCGACATATTTCCGCGATTTGCGGCGGCACCGAAGAGACATTTCTCCCGGGACGATCGGATGTTTTAGATTTGATACAGGAAAAGAGACATGGAAGATATTCATCTTTTAAAAGAATCTTTTGACGCATTTCAAGCGTCTTCCGCCCGTCTGCAGGAAGTCTACGACCGGTTGCAGGAAAAGATTGCTCAGACCGGTCTGGAACTGGAAGAGAAAAACGCCGAGCTGTCAAGGATCATTGCGGAACGGGAAGATATGAAAAACTATCTTCGCAGCATCCTTGAGAACCTGACGGCGGGGGTGCTGGTCACGGACGGTGGCGGATGCGTGAAGATTGTCAACCGTGCCGCACAGAATTTTCTGCTGGTCCGGGAGGAAGATCTCCAGGGGGTCCATATTCGCCAAATATTTGACAACCCGGCATTCGCTGAGGCCGGGCCCCATCCGGACGGCCTTTCCGAGGGGCGTGCGGGTTGCCGTATCACCCTGAACGGCCGGGTACTGGAAATATTTTCTTCCCCCATTACGACGGACGATGGGGAGCCAGGCGGCACGGCCTGGGTTATTTACGATATGACCGGGACCTTGAAGCTGGAAAAGCAGGCACGGCATATGGAAAAAAACGCCGCCATGCTTGAAATGGCCGCCCGGATCGCCCATGAAGTCCGCAATCCCCTGGGGAGCATCGAGCTCTTTTCCTCTCTGTTGATGCGCAATGTTCGGGAGGTGAAACAGCGGGACTGGGTTGGACAAATCATTCAATCGGTCAAGAACATCGATCATAAAATCGAGGAGCTTCTGCGGCATGCCAAGACGGTGGAACCTCTCATGGAGATGATGAATGTCCATGATATCCTGAAGGAAGTTCTCCTGTATTCAGATCAGATCTCCGATCATGGCCATGTCTTTCTCTCCGTGGAGTATGATGCGACGGAGCCCGTCGTGCGAGGAAATCCGGTGATGATCCGTCAGATTTTCATGGGTCTCATCTTGAATGCCCTCAAGTCGCTCCCCGAGGAGGGGCATATTCATATCCGCACGAAGATCGAGGACGGCAGAACGGGGGAACCGGCCGTCCGGATCAGCTTTACGGATAACCGCTCGGGAGATCCGGGAAATCATATCCGCCGGTTTTTCAATCCCGGCGAAGACGACGAACGGATGGCCGGCTTTAATTTTGGCGTGATCCAAAATATCGTATCCATGCACAACGGCGCCTTGTCCGCCGAGCATGGGCCCGACGGGACGACTTCCTTCGGCATCGTTATCCCCCTGGTCAAACCGTAACGCCATGAGAAACGAACCGACAGAAATGGATATACGAGATGACGGATAAAACAAGACGAATTCTGATTGTGGATGACGACCCGTCCATGCGGTTTGCCCTGTCCGAATCGCTGGAGTCGTGCGGCTATGAGGTGGAATCGGCGGACAACGGGTCCGAGGCGTTGCAGAAATTTCAGGCCCGATCCTTCGGGATCGTGGTAACCGACATGAGGATGCCCCGCCTGGGTGGGATGGATGTCCTGAAGGGCGTCAAAAAAATATCACCTCAGACGCCGGTCGTTCTCATCACGGCCTATGGAACCGTCAGCACCGCCGTCGAGGCGATGAAGGAAGGGGCGTCGGAGTTCATCATGAAACCTTTTTCGCTTGATGATCTGCAGGCCGTGGTGAAGAAGGTCCTTGGCTCGAGTGTCCCGTCCCCCGAAGGGGATGCACCTCCGGAGACGCCGGTATCGCCGGAAGTGGAGATCATTAGCCAGGCTGACAACGTCCGATCCATGCTGACCCTGATGCGAAATATCGCCAGAAGCAAATCCAGTATCCTGATCCAGGGGGAAAGCGGAACGGGGAAGGAACTTTTCGCCCGTTATATCTATCGTCACAGCAGCCGGAAGGACCGGCCTTTTGTCGCGATCAACTGCGCCGCCATTCCCCATCATCTGCTGGAAAGCGAAATGTTCGGCTACGAAAAGGGCGCTTTTACCGGCGCCGTTCAGAGAAAACCGGGCAAGTTCGAGATGGCCGATGGAGGAACCCTTCTGCTCGATGAAATCGGCGAGATGGATATCCAGCTCCAGGCCAAGCTTTTGCGGGTGCTCCAGGAGTCGGAAGTGGATCGCCTGGGCGGCAGGGAACCGATTTCCGTGGATGTCCGCATCATCGCCACGACGAATGCCGACCTTAAAAGGGGGATCGAGGAGAAGAAATTCCGGGAAGATCTCTTCTACCGGCTGAACGTCATTCCCATCCATATTCCTCCCCTGCGGGATCGTGAAGGAGACGTGGTTCTGCTCAGCGATTATTTCCTGAAGAAATACAGCCGGATCAACGAGAAGAAAATACCCGCCATATCCCCGAAAGCGTTTCGGATACTGCAGGACTATCGCTGGCCGGGAAACGTCAGGGAATTGGAACATGTCATCGAACGGTCGGTTCTGATCTGTGACGACGAGGTCATTCTTCCCGAGCATCTGTACCTGGAAAACCCCATCCGGTGTGCGCCGAAGGAAATTTCCTCGGAAGAGGAGGCAACGCCGGACCTTCTGGTGAAGGCTGCCGTGCGGGAACCCCTTACATTGAAGGAAATGGAAAAATCTATGATTTTCGACGCTTTGCACAGGGTTAACGGGAACCGGACGCAGGCCTCCCGGATACTGGGGATCAGCGTCCGGACGATGCGCAACAAACTTCAGGAGTACGAAGCGGAAGGCGAGGCGGTTCCATCCGATTCGTAGGACCGATTCGATGACAGATCTTGAACTTGGTATGTTGCTTGCAAAATAATTCACAACACAATCTTGATCAAGGGGAGGACAGAGCGTGGATTTCCTGTTCGGCAAGACGATACCGATGTTGTCTTCCGTCCTGAGTTACCGGTCGGAGAGGCAGAAGCTGATCAGCGGCAACGTGACCAATATCGATACGGAAGGCTATCAGCCCCAGGAACTGCAGTTCAAGAATCGCCTTCTGGAGGCCATGGCAAAGGAACAAACCGTCCCTGTCGCCCGCACCCATAGGAAACATTTGCCCATGCCGGATCCGTCGGGCAATACCTATAAGGTAGAGACGTCGGGAGAGAAGGTGTCCCTGGACAAGGAGATGACAAATCTTGCGGAAAACCACCTGATGTACAATGTCACGGCGGATATTCTGGCAAGGAAATTCAAAAGTATCAGCACATTTTTAAAGGATGTAAGATAACATGGATTTCGCGACGAATTTTAAAATTTGCGGTTCCGGTCTGGCGGCTCAGCGGGCAAAAATGGACGTTGTGTCCAGCAATCTTGCCAATGCAGGGACGACGAAAACGGAAGAAGGCGGTCCTTACCGGAGAAAAATGGTGATACTGAAAGCGGAGCCCGTCAGGGAGCGGTTTGACCGAACCCTGGAAGATGCGCTGGCGGAGGTGAAGGTGGATCAGGTGACCGAAGATCCGACCCCCATGAAGAGCGTCTACGATCCGGCTCATCCCGATGCGGATGAAAAGGGCTTTGTGCTCATGCCGAACGTCAACGCCATCCAGGAAATGGCCGATATGATCAACGTGGGCCGGAGCTACGAGGCCGTCGTGACCGCGTTCGATGCCGTGAAGAGCATGGCCCTGAAAACCCTGGAAATCGGCAAATAAGCCATATCGCCAAGGAGGTAAAACATGGCCGACATGATCATCGGGAGTCAACCGATTCAGGTTCCGAAGAGTGCCCAGGCGTCAGGGGCGGCGCCGGGTGCCGGTGCCGGGGAGGGCGGTTTCAAAAGCATTCTGAAAAACGCCATCGAGGATGTCAATACACTCCAGTTCCAAGCCGACGACGCCGTTGCAAAACTGCAGATGGGCAAAGGGAGCATGCATGAAGCCCTGATCGCCATGGAGAAGGCGAGCCTTTCCTTTCAGACCCTGCTGCAGGTGAGGAACAAAATTGTCGATGCCTACCAGGAAGTGATGCGGATGCAGGTATAGCGTTCCTGCCCGGGCATTCTGACGGCAGTCAATAAGCAAGAAAAAGGAAATTAGATGGATACGGTTACCCAATTTTTCACGAATGTCTGGAAAGGCTTCTCCGTTTTGCCGCCCTCCCGCAGGCTTTCAATTCTGGCTGTTGCCCTGGTGACCATTGCCTTCATATGGGGTCTTGTGTACTGGGCAAACCAGACGGACTACAAGGTCCTGTTTTCCAATCTTTCCTCCGAAGATGCATCAGGCATTGTCGCCAAGCTCAAGGAAAAAAAGATACCCTACGAACTTTCCGGCAGCGGGGATACCATTTCCGTCCCTTCCGAAAAGGTAACGGAAGTCCGTTTGGAGATGGCCTCTCTGGGATTGCCCCAGGGCGGCGGGGTCGGATTCGAGATTTTCGATCAGAAGAATCTGGGAGCCACGGAGTTTGAACAGCAACTGAACTACCGGCGTGCGCTCCAGGGGGAGCTGGCCCGGACGATCAACAGCCTCGATGAAATTCAGCAGTGCCGGGTCCACCTGGCGTTGCCCAAGGATTCGTTGTTTGTCGAAGAGCAGAAAAAACCGACGGCTTCCGTGACCCTGAAACTGAAAACCGGCAAGAGCCTCCGGCCGGACCAGATCGAGGGAATCGGCCATCTCGTGGCGAGCAGCGTCGAGGGATTGGCCCCGGCCGATGTCATGGTGGTGGACAGCAGGGGGAATATCCTTTCCCGCAAGCAGGATGAGTCGCGGTTGGGAAAAATGACGGCCTCCGAGGCAGAATACCGGACGAACGTCGAGAAGGACATGGCCAACCGTATCCAGACCATGCTGGAGAAAGTTGTGGGGCAGGGCAAGGCCGTTGTCCGTGTTGCGGCGGACCTCGATTTCAGCATGACGGAAAAAACGGAAGAAATTTATGATCCCGAATCCCCCGTTATCCGCAGTACCCAGAAACAGACGGAAAAAATCACCCCTCCCGCCGGGGCGACGAACGCGAAATCCGCAGAGGAAAAACTGGACGAGGTCATCAACTATGAAATCAACAAGACCGTCAACAAGACCGTCATGCCCGTGGGGGAGATTCAGAAGTTGTCGATTGCCGTTCTGGTGGATGGAAATTATGTGAAGGATAAAAAGGGTGTCGAAGTGTACCAGGCCCGGGAAAAGAAGGAACTGGATAATATCGGTGAACTCGTAAGAAAATCGGCAGGTTTCAGCGCAACCCGCGGGGATCAGGTCGTCGTGACCAACATGCCCTTCAGGGCGTCCCTGGAGGATGATCTCAATGCCCCGATACCCTGGACGGAGCATGTTTCCAATTTCACACCTTATGTCAAATACCTCTTTATTCTTGCCGCGTTGATTTTCCTCTTCCTGTTCGTTCTGAAGCCCATTGTCGGTCTGGTTGCCGAACTGGGTAAAAATCAGCCTGCTGGGATGACACAGCCGGAACAGCCCCTGGAACTGGGTGGGGCGCAGGCGACGCCGATGCTGATGAATCCATTGACAGAAAGAGCCCTGACGGAGACGGAGCTGACCAGGCAACTGGCCGACGCCGATGCCAAGAGATTCGCGGAACTCCTGCGGAACTGGATCCGCTAGGATGGGGGAAAAGAATCTTACAACCCGTAAGCATAGAATAAGAATGAGCCATCATGACCAATGAAGAAAAAGCAGCGATTCTGCTCTTATCATTAAATGAAGACACGGCGGCGCAGGTGATGAAGAACCTCCGCCCTTCGGAAATCCGGCGTATCGGGAAATACATGAACCGGATTTCCGATATCCCTGCCGAGACGCTCAATGCCGTAGCCAAGGAATTCTGTATCCTGGCCAGGGAAAAAGGGGGAACGATTTCAGTCGGCCATGAACAACCGAAAAACATCGTGATCAAGGCCCTGGGCGAAAAGGCTGCTCAGGATATTATGGCCGATGTGGAAAATGCCAAAAGAAACGACAACCCCATTATCGACAAGCTTCAGGACATTGATCCCAAGGTTCTTGTCGATTTCACGAAGACCGAGCACCCCCAGACGATCGCCCTGATTCTCGCCCACCTCAAGGCCGAACAGGCTGCCCAGATTTTAAATGATTTTTCCCCGGCGATGCAGTTCGAAATCACCAAGAGAATGGCAACCTTGAAAAGTGTTCCCTACGAATTTATCGAAGAGGTGGCCAAGACCCTGGAGCAGGAAATCGTGATCGGCCAGGGAGGAGAACAGCAGCTCGGAGGGCCCCAGCTGGCGGCGGAAGTCTTGAACAGGCTGAACCGCGCCAATGAAAACTCGATCATGATCTCCCTGGAAGAAACGGATCCCGAACTGGCCATGCAGATCCGGAACTTCATGTTCACTTTTGAGGATGTCCTGAAGCTGGACGACAAGGGTCTGCAGGAACTGCTCAGGGAGGTCAGCGGCGAAGATCTGGCGAGAGCCCTCAAGCTTGTCGATGCGGGTCTCCGGGAAAAAATATACAAGAACATGTCCAAGCGTGGCTCGGAGATGCTCAAAGAGGACATCGAAATGATGCCGCCCATCCGTTTGTCCGAGGTCGAGGCAAGCCAGAGGACCATCCTGGAAATTACGAAACGACTGGAAGCGGAAGGGAAGATTACCGTTTCCAGGGGAGATGAACAGGATGAGTTCATTTAATAAAGGGGTCATCAAATCGTCCAACGTCAAGGTCGTGGAAAAAGTCCTTCACAGGGAGCATCCTCCGGGGAGGAAAGCGGATTTTCAGACCAATCCTCTGATCGCGGAAGCCCGGATAGACGTGGGGGAACTGGCCCGGTTGCAGAAAGCGGAATGGGAAGAAAAGCTCCGGCAGGCAAAGCAGGAATCGTATGATCAGGGCTTTGCGGCAGGCGTGAACAGAGGAACGGCCCTCCAGAAAGAAGAGACCGTCCGTGCGGTTGCCGCCGTGAACGACCTCATGACCCAACTGACAGGACTTCGCCGGGAGATCATGGAAAAGGCGGAACAGCAGATTCTGCGGCTGGCCTTCGCCATCGCCGAGAAGGTGATTCATCAGGAAGTCTGTCAGGATGGTATGGTGGCGGCTTCAGTCCTGCGGGACGCCGTGAAGAGTGTGACGGACCGGGACGGCATGAAAGTCCGGCTTAACCCCCAGGACTTCCGCTGTATCATGGAAATCAAGGATGAAATTCTCAGAGAAATGGATGGTGTGAAAAATATCGTCTTTGAAGAGGACCCGGGGATCAAATCGGGCGGGGTGATCGTGGAAACCCTGTTCGGCGAAGTGGATGCACGCCTGGAACAGCAGTTTCAGGAAATCAAGGCGGGTTTCGGCCTTGCCTGACCGGATGAAAAAAGCCGATGTTCACGGATTTTGAAAAATATCACCGCGTCCTGGAACGGATCAATCCGATCCGCGTGAACGGGAAGGTGAGTGAAATTATCGGCCTGGTGGTGGAAGGACACGGTCCGGCGGCATCGATCGGTGAAGTCTGCGGCATCTATCCGGCGGGAAGCGACAAGCCCGTCAATGCCGAGGTGGTCGGCTTCCGGAAGGGGAAAGTGCTGCTGATGCCCCTGGAAAACATCAGGGGCCTGGGGCCGGGATGCCGCATCGTGGCCATTCACCGGAAGGCCGGTATCCATGTCGGGGAATCCCTCCTGGGCCGGGTAATCGACGGCCTCGGCAATCCGATCGACAATCGGGGCCCGATTCAGTGCGACGAAGAATATCCGATCTATGCCGATCCCGTTAACCCACTGAAAAGAGGCCGTATCCGGGAGCCGATGGACCTGGGAGTCCGGTCCGTCAACAGCCTGCTGACCTGCGGAAAAGGTCAGCGGATGGGCATCTTTGCCGGTTCCGGTGTCGGGAAGAGCGTGCTTTTGGGCATGTTCGCACGCCATACCAAGGCCGATGTCAACGTGATCGGTCTGATCGGCGAGCGGGGGCGCGAAGTCCGGGATTTCCTGGAGAAGAATCTCGGCGCTGAGGGTCTGGCGCGTTCCGTCGTGGTGGTGGCCGCTTCGGATATGCATCCCCTGGTCAGAATGCGGGCGGCTTACGTAGCCACCACCATATCGGAATATTTTCGCGATCAGGGCAAAAACGTCCTGCTCATGATCGATTCCCTGACACGTTTTGCCATGGCACAGCGGGAGATCGGCCTGTCCGTCGGTGAACCGCCGACGACGAAGGGATACACCCCATCCGTGTTCAGCCTGTTGCCGAAGCTGCTGGAGCGGGCCGGAAGTCTTGAAGACGGGGGCAGCATTACCGGGTTGTATACGATTCTGGTGGAAGGGGACGATTTCAATGAGCCCATTTCCGATGCCGCCCGGTCCATCCTGGACGGCCATATCATGCTGTCACGGGATCTGGCGGGCAAGCATCACTACCCGGCCGTGGATGTCTTAAACAGCATCAGCCGGGTGATGATCGACGTGGTCACGGAAGACCACCGGAAAAAAGCAGGTGAGCTCCTGAATATCATGTCGGTTTACCGGAAAGCCGAGGACATGATCAATATCGGAGCCTATGCGAAGGGCAGCAACCGGGAGATTGACCGTTCCATCGAGATGATCGAACGGATCAACACCTTTCTGCGCCAGGATATCGAGGCAAAAATCACCTTTCAGGATTCCGTGCAGGAACTGGACACCCTGTTGAGGTCGTAAGGCATGTTTACCTATAATCTGCAATCCGTTCTCGAATACCGGCAAAGCATCGAAGAAAAAAAACTCACGGATTTTTCCGTTCAGGAACGGGTTCTGCAAAAAGAAAAAGAGAACCTGAAAGAAATCCGGGAAAAACAGCGGCTGCTGGTTGAAGAACTGAAAGCCCGGAAAGACAAGGAGTGCGACAGCCGGGACATTGTCCTGTCTCTGGCCTTCATGGATGAGCTCCAGAAACGGGAGAACCGGCAGCTTGACGTGGTTCGGGAGGCAACGGCCCTGTTCGAGGAAAAGAGAAAGGACCTGCTGGAAGCGGTCAAAAAGCGAAAAATGATGGAAATTCACAAGGAATACCAGTTCCGGGAATACAGGGCCGATCTGGCCTTGTCTGAACGACGGGCAACGGATGATCTGTCGATTCAGCGTTTTGTCAGGAGAGAAAAATGAAAAGAAACAAAGTCGCCGTGACGCTGTTTATCATTGCGGTCCTCTTCGTAAAACTCTTTGTTGCGGGAGAGCTGTTTCAGGAGTTCTCCGGTGGGGAGGCGTCCGCCCTTCTGGTTAAGCGGGCTATGGCGGAAGTTCCGAAAAACGGGCCCATGACCTTGCCGGTCAGGGATGTGCTGGATGATCCCCTGTCTCGGGAACGGGTTCTCATGAAAACCCTCCAGCAGAAAGAACAGGAACTGAATGACCGGGAGAGCCGCATGCTGGCGGAAGAACAGCGGATACAGACCTTAAAACAGGATATCATTGCGAAAATCGATACATTGAGGGCCCTGGAGGAGCGGCTGGGCGCGTCCATCGAGATGGAGAAAACATCGGAAGGCAAGAAGTACAAAGACCTGGCCAAAGTCTACGATGCCGCCCCTGCCGAAAAGGTCGGAGCGATGCTGGAGAAAATGGACAGCAAGACGGCTGCGGGGATTACAATGAACATGAAACGGGATAAAGCCGGCGCCGTCCTGGGGCATCTGAGTCCCCAGAAAGCGATTGAAATCACGCGTGAAATTACACGGGTTTCCGGAAAAGCGCAGCCCATTCAATAATAAACCCGCGTGCATGCCATGCCTTGACCGGGTTGATCCGCAAACGACCCCTGCACCCCGGGCGTCTCATTGGACTCCTGGGGTTTGCTTTTTCCCCCGATCTGCTCCGTCTTGAGAACATCCTTACGGCCATTTCTTACGGAGGGGATGAACCACGACCATTCCCCGCCACGAAAACGGATCATCCATTTCCGATTTCTCATCACATCCGGTACGCATTGCCTTCCGTATTCGGGTCTCATGCACATCCGGCAGGCGGCATATCTTTCCCGTTTCCCGGGTTGCGTTCCCCTCTTTTTTAACATGAGAAAAGGGAAAAATTTTCCCCGTTCAGCCTTGCCAGGAGCAGGAACAAATTTGTAAGTAATTGAAATGAATAGTTAATAAAATGTTTAAGAGGGATGGCATATCTCTTGCTTTTCTGGGACAACGAACAAACGTACAAGGATAAGAGAGATGACACCCATCGCCCTGCAAAACAACGGTCAATTGACGGCAGTCAACCATCTCTGTACAGATGGTAAAGGACGTATCACCGGCGGATCCGGAAATGTTTCTCCGGAGAGAGAAGATTGCCCTTTTCCCGTGATTTTCGACGGCATGGTCCATCAATCCTCTCCGCATCGGGCATCCGTTCCATCCTCTGTCGGCCGGAATGCCGACAACGCGGGCAATGCCGTTTCCAAGGCGGATGGAGCCAAAGAACAGGGAACGCCCGCGTCCATGGCGGAAGAGAAGGCCCTTTCGCCGGGCGAGGAAAAGGATGAGGAATCATCCGAAGGTATGGGGGAAACAAGGATTTCCCCGTCCGGCAGTGATGCGGATCGGGTGGCAGAAGACGCTCTGAACTTGGAATTGGATCTCCGGGTGTTGCTTCAGGCCGTTCAGAATGAAAAGGCCGCAAGGCAAAACCCGGGTGTTCCGGCAGGCGAACTGGAGCTGACTCCTGACGGAATGAGGGACAGTGCCGGAACGATCCAGTCGGCAATCGATAAAATTTTGTCTTCCGGGGGAGGGCTCTCGGTTGATGGGACGGACAAGGGGAATAAAATTCTCCTGACCCTGCCGCAGGCGTTCCTGGAGGATTTTGTCATCAATGAAAACGGCCAGCCTCATTTTTCGAGGAGCGGTTCCTTGGATGGCACGTTATCGGGGGAAATGGACCCTGCCGTTTTGGGCCCGGATGGTGGGGACAGCACGCTTCGGTTGGTTCGTTTGAACATGCAAGCCTCTTCCTCGTCCCCTCAGGGGGCGCTCCTGGCGGCGGTGATGGCGACAGATTCCGAAATCACGGACCCCGATGGCCCTGTTCCAGGCAACTCATCTTCCGGGGAAACGCTGTTGAAACCAACAGGAGAGCCCCGGGTTCAGGAAGCGGTTCTACATCCCGAAACGGGTAATGATCCGGACGGAACGATTGTCAAGGGAGAAACGGATTCCCAACAGGGATTTTTGTCTTCGCATACGGAATCCGGAGAGGAGGCGCGAATGGCTGCCAATGTGGAGCTTGACGCAGAAAAAGGTGCCTCCGCGGTTCGGGAAAATACGACAAAAAGCACCCGGTTGATCACGGGAACGGAATCGTCTCAGTGGGTTCCCAATGCCGGCCTATCCTCCCCCCAGGTCGCCCCGGATACGACCGCTTCCATAAAGGGTGTGTTTATCCCCCTGAACGAGGTGGTCAACAAAGCCGTGACGGCCCTGGAAAAAGGTGGAAAAGTGCAGATGACCCTGCAGCCTCCAAGCCTGGGAACGATCAACATGGAAGTCGTTGTTCAGAACAACCGGGTGGAACTGGTGCTGAAGACCGGCCACGCCGATGTGCAACAGATGCTTCAGGCCGGAACGGACCAGCTCAAAAGCGCCCTCCAGAACCAGGGATTTCAGATCGACCAGATGTCGGTGCTCTTAAGACAGGAAAATTTTACTTTTAATCCAGGTGGAAATCCCCTTCTTCAAGACGGTTCGGAGAAAAGGGAAAACAAAGGAAACGGATCTTCCTCCGTCCCTTCAATCCCGGGTACAGAGCCTGTTGTGCCCAGGGATGACTACGGAACGGGAATGATCAGCATATTTGCCTGAGTCGGGCAAGTAAAGGAAGGTATACGCCATGGCAACGATAGACAATACAATCAGCAATGTCAGTACGCAGCAGACCGCCGACCAGGTCAGCTCGACCACATCAAAGACCAAGAGTCTGGGGAAAGATGATTTCCTGAAGATGCTGGTGGCGCAGCTCAAAAATCAGGATCCCCTCAAACCGATGGACGGAACGGAATTCGCTGCCCAACTGGCCCAGTTTTCCAGCCTCGAACAGTTGACCAACATGAATACGCAACTGGCAAATCTGGGGCTTTACCAGACGACGATGAACAATACCCAGGCGGTTAACCTGCTGGGCAAGACCGTTACCGTGAATCAAGGAAATCAATTCCAGGCGGAAGGTGCTGCTGCAGGATTCAGTTACAGTCTGCCGGCCGATGCGGCACAGGTTTCCATCAGCATTCTGGATGCCTCGGGCACTGAAGTAGACCGCATCGAAGCGGGGAAGCAAACGGCCGGGATGCAGAATGTGACCTGGAATAGAGGCGGCAACATCAACGGTACCTATTCATATAAGGTAAACGCCGTCGATGCCCAGGGGAAAGCTATTAATGCGGCAAGCATGATGACGGGCAAGGTGACGGCCGTACAGTACAAGGACAGCGCCATTTATCTGACGGTTAACAACCAGGAAATCGCCTTCAGCGATGTGGTTGCCGTAAAGGGCTGATCAAAACGAATTAAACCGCAGGAATCAAGGAATATAAGAAAAGACAGGAGGTTTGTCATGTCGAGTGCACTTTGGATCGGGACAACGGGGTTGACGGCGAGTTCAAAACAGATGGACGTGATCGGAAATAACCTGGCCAACTCCAACACCCTCGGATTTAAGGCCGGGAACACCTATTTTGCCAGCATGCTCAATCAGAGCCTCTCCGGCGGCGCGGGAGGAACCATGCAGATCGGTCAGGGTGTGGCCATATCCCAGGTGACAACCCAGTTCGACCAGGGCTCATTCGAGTCAACAGGCAATACGCTGGATATGGCCATCGACGGCGACGGCTTCTTCACCGTCGAGGACCGGGAAGGAGCCCAGTACTTTACCCGGGCGGGGTCTTTCCACATTGACAAAGCCGGTTATCTGGTCGATGTGAACGGTTACCGCGTCCAGGGATTCAATCTCTATGTGCCGGGCCAGGAGGATCAGGAAGCAGACATCACCCTGCAGAACGTCCAGTTTGTCCCGAGGGCCACCGCGGAAGTCGGAATCGGGGCAAACCTGAATGACGGCGCCGCGACAGGGGAAAAGTTCAACGTCACCCAGACCGTATTCGATTCGAAGGGGCAGGCCCACAACCTGGGCATCCAGTTCATGAAAACGGAAGGCGACGGCATGTGGGGTTTCGATGCCACCCTCGATGGAACCAATACCAGCACGGCTACGACGTTCAACGGGCTCAAGTTCGACGCCAACGGGAACCTGAGCGCGATGTACACGTCCGCCCTTACGGGGCCCACGCCGACGGGCGGATCCATCACGTCGACCACGGTTGACCAGGCCGGCCAACTCTACAAGTCGACGACCGGCAATATCGTCCTGACACGGGGTGCCACCGACCAGGCATGGACCATTTCCGACAATGGGGGCTATGCAAACGCCGCTGTCTTCGAAGCGACAGCAGGTGCCGTGTCCATTGATCTTGACGGAATGGGCGGCGCCGATATCACCTTCAATCTGGGAGGTACATGGGCGTCGGGAAACACGATTTCCTTCGGTATCACGGAAAGCGAATCCGCGGTCAGCGATGTCGCCTTGACGTTCGGTGCATTGGATAACGGTGCCACCATCGGGGATATCGCCGGAGGTGGGAATCAGATCAACTGGAATATTGCCGGCACGGACGCACCGAAAATCACCGGCTATGCCAATACGTCGGTGATCAAGACCTTGACCGATGACGGCTACAGCTCCGGTATCCTGAAGTCCCTTGCCGTCGGAAAAGACGGGGTTATCAACGGCTACTTCACCAACGGGCAGAGCGCCGCACTCAGCCAGGTCATGCTGGCGGCCTTTCCCGATATGTCCGGGTTGAAGAAGGACGGCAACTACTTTGTTGAAACTGTTGTTTCCGGTGAGCCCATTAAGAACCGTCCCAACTCGAGCGGCCTGGGGCAAGTCAAATCCAATTCGCTGGAGATTTCCAATACCGATGTGGCCAAGGAGTTCATCAATATGATCACCGCCCAGCGGGCCTACCAGGCCAATGCCAAGGTGATTACGACAGCGGATACGCTTCTCAGCGTTCTGATGGATATCAAGCGGTAATCGGACACCCACACCGGAGAGCCCCCTCATGGAGGCTCTCCGTCAAATAATTGACCTTCCGTCATGTCCCTTTTTCCCATCCTGGCCATTGTTGTTACCGCTTCTTTTCTTAATGGCTCAAGTTTGCACTCTTTCAGGAGAGAATGCGATTGATCCATCCGCATATCTGAAAGAAAATGAACACCTGCCCGATAGAATCCGGTCCGGTTCCTTCCAGGATCGCTTGATGCTCCCATGGTATGTTCCTTGCTAGAGATTGCCTGTCATCATGAATGAGAAGAATCCTGCAGGGACTTGGGGGTAAGTGTGGATATTGCAACCATCATCGGAATCATCGGAGG
>CAZIPU010000002.1:36507-41780 GCA_964541005.1 uncultured Syntrophales bacterium
GCAGGGACTTGGGGGTAAGTGTGGATATTGCAACCATCATCGGAATCATCGGAGGATTTACGCTGGTCATCACGGCCATGGGCTGGGGCGGCGGATTGTCCTGGTTCTTTGATTTGCCTTCGATCATGATCGTCCTGGGAGGCACTTTCGGGGCGGTTCTGATCAACTATCCCCTGTCCACGATCGTCAAGGTCATCCCCGCGGCGAAAAACATCTTCTTCAAGCGGGAAACGGAAGTTCAGGAAGTGATCGAACTGTTCGTAGAGATGTCCGGTATCACGAGAAGAGAAGGGCTTCTGTCCCTGGAGAGGATGGAAGCGAAGATCGCGGATCCCTTCCTGTCCAAGGCCGTGGGGCTGGTTCTGGACGGCGTCGATCCGACGGACGTGGAGATTATCCTGGAGACGGAAATCCAGTCGGTGGCGGAACGACACCGGATCGGAGCCGAGATCTTTACGACCATGGGGAATTTCGCGCCGGCCATGGGCCTCATGGGCACCCTGATCGGCCTGGTGAAGATGCTGATGCAGATGAGCGATCCCGCCATGATCGGGCCTTCCATGTCTTTGGCCCTGATTACCACCTTTTACGGGGTCATTCTGTCCAATCTCGTCTTCCTGCCCATCGCGGGCAAGCTGAGGACCCAGAGCAGTCACGAGCTCTTTATCAAGTACCTGATGATGAACGGCACCCTGGCCATGCAGTCTGGGGATCATCCCCGGATGGTGAAACAGAAACTGCTGTCCTTCGTGGCACCGAGGGAAAGGGGGGCCGCCTTTTGAGACCTAAGATTCCATGGGGCAGTCAAAAGCCTGAAATCCCCGTTGCCGGCTGGCAGACGATCTACTGTTCGTTTGCCCTGATTCTCGTGGTCTTTTTTGTCATGATGGTTTCCTACTCCGTCGTTTCCGGGAAGGGGATGAAAACCGTCCGGAAGCATTTTGCCCGTGGTTCCTCGCTGCACGCCCCGGGGTCATCCGTGCGGCCCCTGTCGGGGATTAAGTCGGAGGAGCCGGGGGAGGCTCTCTCCGCTGTGATTCAGGATGCCACGACCCGGTTCGGGCTGGGGAACACCGTGAGCATCAGGCTGGCGTCCGGGGGAATCGACATCCTCATGCAGGATCGTGCTCTTTTTCCCGAAGGTGCGGTGGATGTCGAAACGAGGATTTATCCATACCTGAATGTCATCGGCGATGTCGCCGCCAGAAACGGCCTCCACGTTCAGGTAAAATCCTATGTCGGCAATCAGGGTGAGACGGGCGTGCCCGCACGCTCAACCTGGGAGTTGTCGGCACAGCGGGCCGTGAATGTGATGCGGTACTTCCTGGCCTACGGCCGCCTTGCGGCCAATCAGGTGAGCGCCTCCGGGTTCGGGCCTGCGAGCCCGTCCGTGACGGAACCGGCAAAGGACGACCAAAGCCGGATTGAACTGCATTTGAGCGTGAATGAATGATCGTGACTCGGCTATGAAAAGAATGCGTTTCAAGTATAAAAAAACGACCGCCGTAACCGAGGCGGCAGGGATCGGCGGCAGATGGCTGGTGACCTTCAACGACATGATTACGCTCATTCTGACGTTTTTTGTCCTGATCCTTTCCATGTCCGATATGGATAAGGCCAGCATCGACCAGATTTCCCAGTCCGTCAGCGAGGCGTTCGGTATCGGAGGAATCCGGGCCCCGCTGGTGCTCCCGCGAACGGTTCAGCCGTCCGTCGACCGCGGGCAGATCCAGGCCGACCGGAATGCCGAGATATCCAAGATGGCGATCAAGATCGCGTCGCTTCCGGGCATGGAGGCCCAGACGAGCCCTGGGGGGCTCCGGATTACGATGAACGAGAAGATCCTGTTTGAACCCGGAGCGGATGTGCTGGGACAGGACAGCCGTCAGGTCCTGATGTCGCTGGCGCCCCTTTTGCGGGAAACCGGTGCCTTCATTACGGTGGAAGGCCATACGGATGATCGGCCGGTCGCCCGGGATCGCTTCTCTTCGAACTGGGAATTGTCGACCGCCCGGGCGGTCAGTGTCGTCACCTTTCTGGTGGAGGAGGGGGAAATTGCCCCGGAACGCCTGTCCGCAGTCGGTTACGGCGATGCGAGGCCGCGGGCTGGAAACCATGACGCGCAAGCGCGTCAGATCAATAGAAGAGTGGAAATAAATTTAAAATTTTTGAAATAGCACGAGGGAAGCCATGGCAAAGGAAGAAAAAAACGAAGAGGCCGTACAGCCCGTAGCGGAGGTAAAGGGGAAAAAAGGATGGATGAAATGGATCATCATCGGCGTGGTGGTGCTGGTTGTCCTGGGGGCGGCCGCGGGTGGAGGGCTTTACGTTTTCAATAACGTCCTGGGGGCGAAGAAAGATACGGCCAAGGCCCCGCCGATCATCGGCAGCCTCTGGAGCCTCGATCCTTTTATCGTCAATCTGCTGGACAACAACGGTGAACGTTATTTGAAAGTCGTCATGCAGTTCGAGGTGGGGGATCCGTCGATCATCCAGGAACTGGATCTGGTCAAGCCCCGGGTCAGGGACGGCATCCTTGATCTCCTTTCCTCCAAAACGCTGGCCGATCTGTCGGACGCACTGGGCAAGCAGCGGTTGCGGGAGGAGATCATCCTGAGGGTCAATAACTCGATCTCACGGGGCCGCATCTCGAAGGTCTATTTTACGGAGTTCGTTATTCAGTAACCGGCGACAACGGGGAAAGAATCAGGAAGGCGTTCATGTCACAGATATTATCGCAGGAAGAGGTCGATGCCCTGCTCCGGGGAATCGCCGGAGGCGACATCGAGACGGAAATCGAGGATATCCGCGATCCATCGGATGTGACCCTCTATGATCTGACCAGCCAGGACCGGATCATCCGGGGGAGGATGCCCACCCTCGAAATGACCAACGAGAAGTTTGCCAGGATGTTTCGTACGACCCTGTCCTCACTCATGCGGAAAGTCATCAGTGTGAATTCCATGTCGGTCAGCATGCTGAAATTCGGGGAGTTTCTCAAAACCCTTCCCGTGCCGACAAGCCTTCACCTGTTTCGGATGGAGCCCCTGAGAGGCAACGCGATCTTCGTCATGGAGTCCAAAATCATCTTCACCCTGGTCGACATCCTCTTCGGCGGCACAGGACGCGAGTTCTTCAAGGTTGAAGGCCGGGAATTCACCGCTATTGAAAACAGCCTGATCAAGAAAGTCGTCATGAATGCCCTGGTGGATCTGGAGAAGGCCTGGAAAACCCTCCTCGATATCAAGGTCCACTATCAAAGGTCGGAGATCAACCCGCAATTCGCCCAGATCGTTCCCCTGACGGATGTCGTGGTCGTCGTGAATTTCGAAATCGAGGTCGAATACAACACGGGTATCATGTCCCTGTGCATCCCCTATGCGAGCCTGGAACCGATCCGGGATAAATTGCAGGCCGGGTTTCAGAGCGAACAACTGGAAGTGGACAAGGTGTGGGCGGAACGCTTCAAGGAGAACCTCACCCTGTCCCGGGTCGATCTGGCTGTCGAACTGGGAAAGGCGAACGTGAAAAGCCGGGAGATTGTCGAATTGAAGCAAGGGGATGTGATTCTCCTGGATCAATACGTGTCGGACCCTTTGTTCCTTCTGGTGGAAGGGATTCCCAAATTTCTGTGCGTGCCGGGTATTTCCAAGGGAAATCAGGCCGTGCAGATATCACATGTAATTCAACGTGACGAGGTAATAGATTATGGAACAGAGTGAAATCGATGCATTGATGAAAGAAATGGATGGGGATGCGGTTTCGGCACCTCCTGTGGAAGAGAGCGAAGGCCTGAGCTGGGACGACGTCCAGGAGGAGATGGAGGCATCGCGGAAAGAGGAGCCCAAAACGGAAGTGGCGGGTGTCAGTTTCGGGGAACTCCAGCCAAACGGGGTCCTGAAGGGAAACCTGGATATCGATTTCATCCTGGATATTCCCCTGACCCTGACGGTAGAACTCGGACGGAGCAAGATGCTGATCAGCGAGCTGCTGCAACTGGGGCAGGGCTCGGTCCTGGAGCTTGCCAAACTGGCGGGTGAACCCATGGATGTTTTCATCAACCAGCGACTCATCGCCCGGGGCGAGGTCGTCGTCATCAATGAGAAATTCGGTGTCCGCCTGACGGATATCGTTTCGCCCGCCGAGCGGGTGAATCGTCTGCGTTAGGCGATTTCTGAGAGGTTTTATGGAATCCATTTCCTTTTTTCCGGCCCTCCTGAAGATGATTTCCGCCCTGGCCCTGGTCTTGGGCATCATGATCGGCCTGGCGTTTCTCGCACGGCGGTTCTTTCAGCAGACGGGCATGGCCACTCCCGACGGCTCGGCCATCAGCATCCTGACGGTCAAGTATCTGGGGCCCAAAAGCAGCATCATGATCGTGGACATTTTAGGCGAGGTCGTGGTGATCGGCGTATCGAACCAGCAGATGTCCTATATCACGACCATCGACGATACCGCTGCGCTGGAGAGACTCAAATCCCTGAGCCGTCACCGGGGTGCACAGGCGGTGGCGATCGATCCCCTGGACCGGTACAGGGACCTCATCAAATCCTTCATCCGTCAGAAAAAGGACCGGGACCGTTCATGAAAGGTCTGGAAAAGCATTTCATCCCGATGGTTGCGATCTGGCTGCTGTCCGCTGCGGCGATCCTGCTGCTTTCGGCCTCTCCGCTTTATTGCGCGCCCCTTTCCCTGCCGAACGTCAGCCTGAATATCGGCGGCGCCGCCGACCAGCCCGGCCAGATGTCGGGACTGCTGCAGTTGATGATCTTCCTGACCCTGCTGACCCTGGCGCCGGCGATCCTTTTGATGGTGACGTCCTTTACCAGGATCGTCGTGGTCCTTTCCCTGGTCCGTAATGCCCTGGGGACGCAGCAGATGCCGCCCAACCAGATCATCATCGGCCTGGCCCTGTTCCTGACCTTCTTTGTCATGGCCCCCGTCTGGAACCGGATCAACACGGAGGCTTTACAGCCCTACCAGGAGGAACAGATTTCGGGAGAACAGGCCTTTGCGGCCGCCACGGTGCCCCTGAAGGATTTCATGCTCAAGCAGACCCGGGAAAAGGACCTGGCCCTGTTCGTCAGGATGTCGAAAGCGCCGCGTCCGGCCAAACCCGCGGACATTACGCTCGGCGTTCTGGTGCCGGCCTTCATCATCAGCGAGCTGAAAACGGCTTTCCAGATCGGGTTCATGATCTACCTGCCTTTCATGATCATCGACATGGTGATTTCCAGCATCCTTTTGTCCATGGGCATGATGATGCTCCCGCC
>CAZIPU010000003.1:0-19396 GCA_964541005.1 uncultured Syntrophales bacterium
TCGCTGAAATTGGGAACGCATTCGATGATCTTCATGATTGCGTCGTCACACCTGGTAAATTTTCATCTCCGGCAGCTCCAGGCAGGTCAGCCTGCCGCCGTAAACGGCGCCCGTATCGATCCCGATTTTTTTCACATCCTGAAACGGGGCGGTTCTGGACAGGGGCGTATGGCCGAAGATGACGGTCTTGCCGAAATCAAAATCGCTTCGGATGAATTCAAACCTGATCCAGAGAAGATCGTCCGGATTTTGATTTGCGAGAGGAACACCGGGGCGCAGGCCGGCATGAACGAAAATGAAATCGTCCGTTTCATAGGAATACCGGAGATGCGTAAAAAAATCGGCATGACCGGACGGCAGATCTTCCAATACCATTTTTCTTCGCCCGGCGGCCAGGCCATACGAATCAAGGGTTTCCATGCCACCGTTGCAAAGAAACATCTCCATTTCCCGGCCGGCCAGGTAATCGAGGAACATCTGTTCATGATTCCCCATCAGGCAGACCGTCGCGCAGTATTTATCCCGAAGATCCAGGACATAATCGACGACGCCTTTCGAATCGGAACCCCGGTCGATGTAATCGCCGATGAAAACAAGGACATCCTCCGGCCGGATCGGCAGCATCCCGATCAGGCGTTCCAGGTGCGAAAGACACCCATGAATATCCCCGACGGCAAATATCTTTCCCTGTGGCCGATTTCCCATGAGTCGGATAGTCCGTTATCCGTTTTGCTCGAACAGGGCGTCGATAAACTCTTCGCTCTTGAATCTCCTGAGATCCTCGATTCCTTCCCCGACCCCGATATAACGGATGGGGAGATGGAGCTCGTGGGCAATGCGAATGATGACGCCTCCCTTGGATGTGCCGTCCAGTTTCGTTAAAACCAGGCCCGTCACGCCGATTTCTTCCGTGAACATTTTCGCCTGGGTCACGGCGTTTTGTCCCGTCGTCGCGTCAAGCACCAGAAGCACCTCGTGGGGCGCTCCCGGCAGTTCCCTGGCCAGAATCCGCTTCATCTTCTTCAATTCTTCCATCAGGTTGACCTTGGTATGCAGTCTGCCCGCCGTGTCGATGATGACCACATCGGCTTTCCCTGCCTGGGCGGCGTGAACGGCGTCATAGACCACCGCCGACGGATCGGAATCCATTTTCTGCTTGATGAGGGGGACATTCGCCCGCTTGCTCCATACCTCCAGCTGTTCGATCGCCGCCGCGCGAAAGGTATCCGCCGCAGCCAGCATGACCGGCATTCCCTTGTCCTGAAAACGCATGGCCAGCTTGCCGATCGTCGTCGTTTTTCCCGTTCCGTTGACGCCGACCACCATGATGACGAAGAGCTCGTTCCTGGGAATTAAAAGAGGGGCTTCGCTGCGCTTGAGAATATCGGCCATCGTGTCCCGCAGCACCTTGCGCAGGAGATCGGCCTTGTCGAGATCCTTCCGCCTGACTTCCTCCTTCATCCGTTCGATCAACTCATAGGTGAAGGACGGGCCGACATCCGCCGCAATCAGAACTTCCTCCAGTTCCTCAAAAAGTTCGGGGCTGATTTTTCTTTCGCCCAGAATGACCTCGTCCACATTCTGGAGCAGAAACTTCCGCGTCTTGGACAGGCCGTCTTTTAATCGATCAAAAAATCCTTTGTTATCACCATTGCCGAAAAAACCCATGTCCGCTCCTTTAGATGATTTAACGGCGAATTTATAATCACGTTTGGGGCATGTTGTAAAGGGTGGAATCAAACCTCAGTTGAGGCTGACGGAGATGAGACTGGAAATGCCCTTCTTCTGCATTGTTACGCCGAACAGACTGTCCGCCACTTCCATGGTCCGCTTGTTATGCGTCACCATCATCACCTGGGAACGCAGGGCGACATCCTTGATCAACCGGTTGAAAAGGGAGACGTTGGCGTCATCGAGGGCGGCGTCCACCTCGTCGAGAATGAGAAAAGGCGTCGGGCGGTAGAGAAGGAGGGAAAAGATGAGGGCGATCGCTGCGAGCGTCTTTTCGCCACCCGACAGGAGGCTGATGCTCTGGGCTTTCTTTCCCGGAATCTGGATGTCGATGTCCACGCCGGTTTCCAGGAGGTCCTTCCCGTCGGTCAGAGTCAGTTCACCCCGCCCACCCGGAAAGATTTGGGCGAAAACGACCCGGAAACACTCGCTGACAGCATTGAAGGTTTCCGCAAAGCGATGTCTCGATATCTGGTTGATTCTCGCAATGGTTTTCTGGAGACTCTCCAGGGACGTGACCAGGTCCGCCGACTGACCGGAGAGGAACTCGTAACGTTCCTTGATTTCCTCGTACTCCGTCAGGGCCAGGAGATTGACTTCTCCGAAGGCATCGAGAATCTCCCGGTCTTTTTTGAGTTTGCCCGCAAGACCTTCCACGTCCGAGGAAGCCAGAGGCCGGAACGATTCCCGGTACTCATCCAGATCGATCTGGTATTTTTCTTCCACACCCTTCCGCAAATGTTCACGCTTCAGGTGGATCTCCTGCAGTTCGAGTTCCAGGTCCCGAATGCTATTTTCCGTCTCTCCCAATTGCCTTTTAATTTTCACCGCTTCAGCCTCAGCCATACGCAGGCGATTCTCCTGTTCCCTTAAGGATTCCTGCCTGGTATGGAGTGCTTTTTCAAGACTCTCCAGGTCATGATAAAGCGCCTTGACAGCCTCTTCTTCTTCACCGATTCCGGTCTCCGTCCGGAGGAGTTCGCCCTGCGCGTTTTCGATTTCCCTTTGCCTGTTTTCCATTTCCGCGGCCAGGGTTTGGCTGTCCCGCTCCATTCTGGCAAGGGTGCGGGCATTCCCCTCCTGTTTTTCCTGCAGCGAGGCCAGCTCGACACGGTCTTTCGTCAGGCCTTCCTCCTGGGCCTCAAGCTGCTTTTTAATATCGTCCCAGCTCGCCTGAAGAACATTCATCTCCTCCTTCAGGAGGCCTTCCTTCTGTTCCTGCTCGCAGAGTCGCAGTTGGACATCCCTCGTCTCCTTTTCGCCCCGGGCCCCTTCCTCCGTACATTGTTCGATGTTGAAACGAACCGCCCGGATGCGCTGTTCAATACGATCGCGGTCGGCGCAGAAGCGCTCAATGTCCTTGTTTCTTCCCTGGATCAGGATCGCCGTTTTGTGAATCTCCGCCCGAAGCGATTCGAGCTCCTCTTCCCATTCTAGAACGGCACGCTGGAGCTGCTTTTTCATTTCCTTCTCTTCAGACAGGCGGCACGACAATCCCGACACTTCGCCCTCCAGCTCGGACATTTCCCTTTTGTTCCGGAGAAGGCTCATCTCTTCGTCCCGTTCTCCCCTGCCGCCGGTCAGCACTCCCTGGGGATGGATGATGTCGCCTTCGGGGGTGACAAAGGTTCCCTTGAATCCGTTTTTCCGCCATAACTGAACGCCGTGGGAAAGATCGGGAATCATGAGGACGTCACCGAGCAGGAATTCGGCAATGCCCTTGAATTCTTCCTGCACTTCAACCTTGTCGATCAGCCGGACGGCATGCTTCAGGTGATCGGCCTCGGGAAAACCGTTGCCGTGATGGCGAAGTTCCATGGGAACAAAGCTCCCCCGCCCCAGGCTGGCGTCCTTCAGGTACTCGATGGCCTTCATCCCGTCTTCCTGGCTTTTCACGACCACGTACTGAAGTTTTTCCCCCAGGACCGCCTCGACGGCCGTTTCATAATCCTGCGGCACGTCGATGTGATCGGCAATCAGGCCGATAAAATGATCATGCTTGAGCAAGCCGTTCTGTTTTGGTTCGTTTCTGCCGGTCATGAGGGTCTTCACGGCCGGGTTGCACCAGGCGTAACCGCTCTGAAATTCCTGCAAGGAACCCAGACGGGCCGATTTCCGGCTCACCGCTTCCGTCAGTTCCGATATGGTTTCGCCGGCTTCCCGCAACGCTTCCTTGTTTCTTTCCAGCTCCTCCATGGCCCGGCTCTTTCTTCCGGAAAGTTCTTCCTGGCGGGCTTCTTCTTCTCCGGCTGCGCCATCGAGCTTCTCCAGGGTCGCGCTTAGTTCGGCCAGCCGCTTCTGCTGTTCTTCCAGTTCTCTTTTTTCCCTGGTCTCGCGGCGCCGGATATCCTCGATCCCCCGGTCAAGGTTGAGAATGAGGTTTTTCAGCTTGCCGATTTCCGTCATGGTTTCATAGTATTGCCGTTTTTTCGCCTCCAGGGTCTCCTGCATCGCCCGATTCGCGCTTTTTGCCTCTTCCGTCTGTTTCTGCTGCATCGCGAGACGGCTTTCGACCCCGGAAATCAGTTTCTTTCCGTCGGCCAGATGACTTTCGAGGAGGGTCCTGTCGGAAGCTGCCTCCCGGATCCTCATTTTCAGATTCTCCAGATCGATCAGGCCCTTTTCCTTTCTTTTATGCAGGTCGATCACCTTACCCCGGAGAAAAGTAATGCCTTGTTCCTTGACATCGACGGCGTTTTTAATCCGGTAATAATCTTCCTGTGTCTTTGACAGGAGATCCGCCATTTCACTGATCGTCAGGCGTATGGATTCCAGGTCGGACTGAGACCCCGCAAGATTTGTCCGTATCGATTCTTCCTGATTTCCCAATGCTTCCCGAACCTGCTTTTTTTCATCATGAATCGCCGCCAGATCGGAATCACTCTGCAGCGTCAGGAGGATCTCCCTTTCCCTGATATCCTTTTTGAGGTTTTTGTACTGTTCCGCTTTTTTGGCCTGGCGTGATACGGCATTGAGCTGCGCCTTCACTTCCCGGATAATATCCTGTATCCGCTGCAGATTCTGTTCCGTCGTTTCCATTTTTCGGAGAGCGGATTCTTTACGGCTTTTGTACTTGGAAATACCCGCCGCCTCCTCGATGAACTGACGCCTTTCTTCGGGCTTTGCCTCGACGAGATGGGAAACGCTGTTCTGTTCTATGATGGAGTAGGTCCGGGTCCCGACACCGGTTCCCATGAAGAATTCCTTGATGTCGAGCAGACGGCAAGGAGCGCCGTTCATGGCATATTCGCTTTCCCCGTCCCGATGAACTTTTCTGGAAATCATGAGTTCGGCCATGCCGGCATAGACACCCGGGAAAGGCTGGTCGGATGCCTCCATGAGCATGGAAACTTCGGCAAATCCGACCGGCTGGGACTCGGCGGACCCGTTGAAGATGACATCATCCATGGATTTCCCGCGCAGGGCCTTTATCCTCTGTTCCCCCAGAACCCAGCGGATGGCGTCGATGACGTTGCTCTTACCGCAGCCGTTGGGTCCCACGATGGCCGTAACGCCTTCCGAAAAATTCAGGACGACTTTATCCCGGAATGATTTGAATCCGGTAATTTCAACCCGTTTTAATCTCATAGATATACCCGACCCCAATCTTAACGCTTGCGGAATTTAACAGAATAATGTTTTGATGTAAAGGGAAAAATACTATGGAATGTATTCGTAATTACAGGGCAGTACAATATGTTGTGTTTAGTCCCTATTGTTCTTCTGTAAAAGCAGCGCCACTTACGTTGAGGTAAGAGATTTAATGGGCACCTGGACAGTTGTTCATATTTCTTCAGGTCTTATCCATGCCAATATCGTCCGGGGACGGCTCGAGAGTGAAGGCATCGCGACGCGCCTGTCCTATGAAGCGGCAGGAGAAATCTACGCGATTACCGTTGACGGCCTGGGAGAAGTCAGAATTCTGGTCCCGGATGAAGATGCGGACCGGGCAAGGGAAATTCTCACGCAATCCTTCCGCGAAGAGGACCTCGACTGGGAAGGGAAATCTGATGGCTGAAAATGCCCTTCACGAGCCCAACAGGCCGGCAAGAGGCGTCCGGCACCGTGGACAGGCACCGTCCTGAACAAAATAACCGCGGATCAGATAACCGAACCGGTCGATCAGCAACTGCCCGCACTGGTGGCAGGAGGTTTTCTCTCCCGAGTCGCCGGGCACATTTCCACTGTAAACGTAATGCAGGCCCGCCTCCCTGCCGATTT
Source organism: uncultured Syntrophales bacterium (assembly GCA_964541005.1). Lineage (GTDB taxonomy): Bacteria > Desulfobacterota > Syntrophia > Syntrophales > JAAYKM01 > JAAYKM01. Next base: position 5,953 of record CAZIPU010000003.1, read on the forward strand.
CCACGGCACTGTGGATGGTTGAAACCGGCGTCGCATCGATGTCCTGAAGCTCATAGCAGGGATGAAAACGGCTGATATGCCAGGGGGTTTCCGGTCCCAGGGAGCGAATAAACCCGGCCAACTGCCTTAATTCGGATGGATCATCATTAAGCGTCGGAATGATCAGGGTGGTAATTTCCACCCAGACGCCCCTTTCTTTCAATCTTCTCAGGGTATTCAGCACCGGTTTGAGAGACGCACCGCACTGCTTCTTATAAAACTCTTCGGAGAAGGCCTTGAGATCGACGTTGATCGCATCCAGGAAGGGCGCTGCGAGATCCACGGCCTCTTCCGACATATAACCGTTGGAAACAAACACATTGCGGATGTTTTTTTCATGGGCCAGGCGGCAGCAGTCGTAGGCGAATTCAAAATAAATGGTCGGCTCCGTATAGGTATAGGCAATGGACCGGCAACCTGTTGCCATCGCATGGTCCACGACTTCCTCCGGTGTGGTATCCCGGCCGACGATCAGTTTCCTGCGGGTCGGCGCCTGAGATATTTCGTAATTCTGGCAGAACACACAGCGGAAGTTGCAGCCGGGGGTGGCGATAGAGTAGGATTTGGAACCGGGCAGGACGTGGAAAAGAGGTTTCTTTTCAATGGGATCGACATTTCCGGCGATCAATTTGCCGTAAACGAGACTGTATAAAGTCCCGTCCCGATTTTCTCTCACGCCGCAAACACCCCGGGCGTCGGGTTTGATCCGGCAGCGATGGGCACAGAGCCCGCATCGGACCCCGTTGTCCTCCAGTTTTTCATACAAAAGCGCTTCCCGCGGCATGACGACGCTCTCCTTTTCAGGCCGTACAGGATGGATAACCCTCTTGCATCCCATTACATGACGCAATGCCTCGCCGGTCCGGGATGGCCCTTATCCCCCAATCGACGTCATTTCCTTCAGGCATTTCTTCATGTGCCGTTCTTCAAGGTTCATCTGATGGCCCACGGGCTTCTTCGCAACGGCCGATCTAAGCAGCGACTCCAGATGCTCATTCGTGCAACCCGCCCGTATGGGGGTTCGTAAGTCAATTTCATCGTCGAGAAGCAGGCACGCCCGCAGATGACCATCTGCGGTCAGCCTGAGGCGATTGCACGATTCACAGAAATGATGGCTCAAAGGGCTGATGAAACCGATTTTCCCTGCACCGCCCTTGATTTGATACATATCTGCCGGTCCGTCGCTTTTTTTACGGTTTCCTTCCAATGCTTCCAGTTCGTAATGACGCCCGATTTCTTCCTTGATGAGATCGTTCGAAAGGAATTTCCCGAGATTTTCCATGCCGGCAAATCCCAGGGGCATCAGTTCGATAAACCGGATCTGATAGGGCTTATCCAGGGTCAATTCGGCGAACTTCAGGACTTCGTCGTCATTGAATCCCTTAATGGCTACAATATTGATTTTGATTGGTGAAAAACCCGTCTCGTAGACTTTCTGAATTCCCTTCTGAACAGCATGGACATCTCCACCCCGCGTGATGCGATGGTACTTCTCCGGATCCAGGGAATCAAGGCTGATATTGATCCGTCGTGCTCCTGCCGTGAAAAGACGTTCCGCGGCATCTTCCAGAAGAACGCCGTTTGTGGTGAGACTGATATCTTCAATTCCTTCGATCAAATTCAACGTGGCGATAAAGTCGATCACACCCCTTCTTACCAGAGGTTCACCGCCTGTAATTCTGACTTTCTTGATCCCCATTTTAACGGCGATCATAACCACTCGCAGGATTTCCTCGTAACGGAGAATATCGTCATGACCGATCAGCGAAAACCCCTCTTTCGGAACGCAATACCGGCACCTCAGGTTGCATCGGTCCGTCACGGATATTCGTAAATAGTTTATGTCTCGATTGTACTGGTCAATCATCATTTTCCTCATAGATGCCATATAACATGCTTAATTATCTACAGGTCTGTTCTCCGTAGCACACTTCATGGATGTTGGCAAGTCACGAAAGATCCCCGTCATGAGGCATTTTCTTGCGCGAATCTCCTTGACAGAGGATGTTTTCTCGATTAAACGGAACCATAATTATCTTTTAAGTGGAGCGGATCATGGCCAAAATGCCCATCACCCAAATCGGTTTCCAGAGATTGAAGAAAGAACTGGAACAACTTAAAACGGTTTCCATACCCGAAAATATCAAGGATATCGAAGAAGCAAGGGCCCAGGGGGATCTCTCGGAGAATGCCGAATACACGGCAGCCAAAGAACGTCAGGCTTATCTGCACGGGAAAGTCAACGAACTCGAACACAACCTCGCCATGTCTGAAGTGATTGATATAAAGAGTCTTTCCTTTGACAAGGCCGTTTTTGGGTCCACAGTGGTCATTGAGGATATTCATTCCGGTGACAACGTCAAATACCGTCTTGTCGGCCCGCTTGAATCAGATGTCAACAAAAATCATATCTCAGTCACCTCGCCCATTGGCAAGGCGCTGATCGGCAAGAAGATCGGGAACGAAATCAGTGTATCCACGCCGGGCGGCTTAAGAAAGATTGAGATTGTTGACATTTATATTGAAGATATGGAATAGACTTTTTGGCTCTGTTCTGCTCTTGACAGGATGAAATAAAAAAAGCCGGGAAAATGATAATTCCCGGCTTTTTCCTTTTTTTCATAGCGGATCAGCTTTTCTCCGCAACATTTAACCTCGTTATCGCCCGATACAAAGCGGCCCGGATATACTCAAATTCCTCGTCTTCCTTGGTTATCTTCGAGAGTTTTGCTTCGGCATTTTCTTTCGCTCTCTGAGCCCTGGCCTTATCGATCATATCGGACCTCTCCGCTGTTTCGATAAGCACCGTTACCTTGGTTCCCGTTACTTCAACATATCCGGAACTGACCGCGAAATGGTTCTTTTTCCCGTCTTTTGTAAAATTCAGTTCCCCTACATCAATCGAGCTCAGAAGCGATGCATGTCCCTTCAGGACCCCGAACTCTCCCTCGCTTCCCGGTATGGTTACTTCTTCCACGTTACCACTGAATACTAGGGCTTCAGGAGTAACGACTTCAAGCAATAATTCATCAGCCATGGAACATCCTCCGGCTCGTTATTCCGCGAGCTTCTTCGCTTTTTCGATCGCTTCCTCAATTCCACCGACCATATAGAATGCCTGTTCCGGCAGGTCATCGTGCTTGCCTTCCAAGATCTCCTTGAATCCCCTGACCGTATCAGGTACGGATACGAATTTGCCATCCACACCCGTAAACTGCGCCGCAACGAAGAACGGCTGTGAAAGGAATCTCTGGATTTTTCTGGCCCGGCTGACCGTTATCTTATCTTCTTCAGACAGTTCATCCATACCCAGAATGGCGATAATATCCTGAAGATCCTTGTATTTCTGGAGCGTCACCTGCACCTGGCGGGCTACCTGGTAATGCTCCTGCCCCAGAACATTCGGATCCAGAATTCTTGATGTAGAATCAAGAGGATCCACGGCCGGATAAATCCCCAACTCAGCGATCGGCCGGGACAGAACGACTGTTCCGTCGAGATGGGCAAACGTTGTCGCAGGCGCGGGGTCCGTCAAGTCATCGGCAGGCACGTAAACGCACTGCACGGCTGTGATCGAGCCCTTGTTGGTCGAGGTGATCCGTTCCTGCAGTTCACCAAGGTCTGTTGCCAGGGTCGGCTGGTAACCGACAGCCGAAGGCATTCGACCGAGGAGAGCAGACACTTCGGAACCTGCCTGGGTGAAACGGAAGATATTGTCAACGAACAGAAGCACGTCCTGACCTTCCACATCCCTGAAATATTCAGCCGCAGCCAATGCCGTAAGAGATACCCTGGCCCTCGCTCCGGGGGGTTCCGTCATCTGACCGTAAATCAATGCGGCCTGTTTGATGACGCCCGATTCCAGCATTTCCCGGTAAAGATCGTTCCCTTCACGAGTTCTCTCACCCACACCGGCAAACACGGAAATGCCACCATGGTGCATGGCGATGTTATGAATCATTTCCATCATAACAACCGTCTTGCCGCAGCCGGCTCCTCCGAACAACCCCATCTTACCACCACGGGGAAAGGGAACCAGCAGATCGATAACCTTTACGCCTGTCTCCAGAACGTGAACCGATGTATCCTGTTCCAGAAACGACGGTGCTTCTCTGTGGATCGGCATGTAGTTCTTTGCATTGACGGGGCCCAATCCATCGACGGGACGTCCGACAACGTTAAGAATCCGGCCGAGGCATTCCTGGCCGACGGGGACAGTTATGGGAGCGCCCATATCCTTCGCCTTCATCCCCCTGACCATACCATCTGTAATATCCATCGCGATGCACCGTACAACATTATCCCCCAGATGCTGCGCTACTTCCACGATCAGGTTGTCTTCCTGATCATTGATGGCGGCATTTGTAATTGCGATCGCGTTCATGATATTCGGGAGCTTCCCTTCCTCAAAAGCCACATCCACTACGGGTCCGATGACCTGCACAACCGTTCCTATATTCATACCCATCTCCTTCACTAAACTTTAGAGAATTCTTTCTTCCCTTGCCTTTTATCCTTTTGCCAAAGCCTCGGTACCACCCACGATATCCATCAGCTCAGCCGTAATTGCCGCCTGTCTTGCCTTATTGTACTTCAACGTCAACGATGCAATCAAATCTTCACAATTCTTTGTGGCATTGTCCATCGCCGCCATCCGCGCCCCGTTTTCTCCCGCCGATGTTTCGACCAATGCCCGGTAAATAAGGACGTGAACATACATCGGCAACAGCCTTTCGAGCAATATGTCATCATCCGGCTCATAGATATAATCAATCCGTTTGTCCGGATCAACCTCTTCATCCTGTCCGATCGTCGGCAGTGGGAATAACCTGACAACCATCGGCTTCTGAACGGAAACATTGACGAATTGATTATACACCAGGTACAGTTCATCATATTCTTCCTTGATGAAACTCGGAATCAGATCCTTGGCGATATTTACGGCAAGGCTCATATCAAACTTTCCGAAGACATCGGCCCGGTCGTTCATGATTGGCTGTCTTCTCCGAAAATAATCCCGTGCCTTCCTTCCAATAGGAACAATCGTAAGATCCTTGCCTTCGCCTTTTCTGGCCTTGATAAAACGCTCCGTCGCTTTGATCAGGTTCGTGTTGAAACCGCCACACAATCCCCGGTCCGACGTCATGCAGATCACACGTAATTTTTTCGCTTCCCGAACCGCAAGCAACGGATGTGAATTCGCGTCAACGCGAAGAGCCAAGCTGCTCAACACATCCATGAATTTCGCAGCATATGGCCGGAAATTCTCCATCCTCAACTGAGCCGACTTGAATTTCGACGCCGCCACCATATTCATTGCCTTGGTAATCTGCCTGGTTTTCTGAACAGCGCCTACTTTTCTTTTAATGTCCTTTAATGCGGCCATTAAACTAATCTCCCTTTTTCGGTTGTACTTTACTTAAACAGACCTTAATTAGCGACAAAGACAGAATCAAATTCTTTCAATATATCCTTCATTTTCGCTTCAAGATCCGGGCTGATTACCATCTGCTTATCGATTTCATCCATGATATTGCCATATTTGCTTCTGGCAAAGGACAGAACCTGTGCCTCGTAATCTTTAATTTTCCCGACCTCATACTTATCCAGGAACCCCCTTGTACCGGCGAAAAGGACCATCACTTCCTCCGACAGAGACATCGGCTGATACTGAGGCTGCTTCAGCAACTCTACCAAACGCACACCTCTTTCCAGCTGCATCTGCGTTGCCTTGTCCAGGTCACTACCGAACTGAGCAAAAGCCGCAAGTTCACGATACTGGGCCAAATCAAGTTTAAGCGTTCCGGCCACCTGCTTCATGGCCTTCACCTGAGCTGCGCCGCCCACCCGCGACACGGACAGACCGACGTTGATGGCCGGACGGATACCGGAGAAGAACAAACTCGGCTCCAGGTAAACCTGACCATCCGTAATGGAAATAACGTTTGTCGGAATATACGCCGAAACGTCGCCGGCCTGAGTCTCAATAATGGGCAATGCCGTCAGTGAACCGCCCCCCAGTTCCGCGCTGACACGCGCCGCACGCTCCAGCAGCCGCGAATGGTTATAGAAAATATCGCCGGGATATGCTTCACGTCCGGGGGGACGTCTGAGCAGCAGGGAAATCTGCCGGTATGCAACAGCCTGCTTGGAAAGGTCGTCGTAAATGATCAGGGCATCTTCGCCTTTGTCACGGAAGTACTCACCGATACTGCATCCTGCATAGGCCGCAATATACTGCAGCGTCGCCGGATCGCTTGCGCAAGCGGAAACGACACACGTATAGGGCATGGCACCATTCTTACGCAGGTTTTCGACCACCTGGGCAACCGTCGATTTTTTCTGACCGATGGCGACATAGATACACTTTACGCCCGTATCCTTCTGGCGAAGGATGGCATCGACACCGATCGCAGTCTTCCCGATCTGGCGGTCGCCGATAATGAGTTCCCGCTGCCCTCTTCCGATAGGCGTCATGGCGTCGATCGCCTTGAGCCCCGTGTACATGGGCTGATTAACCGGCTGACGCTGAATCACGCCGGGAGCAATCATTTCGATCCGGCGGAACTGTTTTGCATCAATCGGGCCCTTCCCGTCGATCGGTGCGCCGGTTGCATCAATAACACGGCCCAAAACCTCTTCTCCAACGGGAACCTGGGCAATCTTTCCGGTTCTCTTGACGATATCGCCTTCCTTAATATGCGTTACTTCACCCAGAATGGCGACACCGACGTTGTCCGTTTCCAGGTTCAGAACCATTCCCAGAATACCACCGGGGAATTCCAGAAGCTCCATGGCCATCGCGTTCTGGACACCGTAAACACGGGCAATACCATCACCGACAGACAGGACCGTTCCGGTCTCGCTGATATCCAACTTTTTCTGATAATCCTTAATTTGTTTGGAAATAATCTGACTTATTTCCTCTGCCCTGATCGTATCCATGTTTTATATTCCCTCCCCTAAGAGATTCCTGATATTATTGAGCTGACTTTTGATACTCCCATCATACAAGGTATCGCCTACCTTCACGACCACCCCGCCCAGAAGGGAAGGATCTTCCTCCACTGTCATTTCCACCTGTTTTCCCGTCATCTTCTCCAGGCCTTTCATCAGTCCTTCCGACAGTTCAGGAGAAAGGGTAAAAGCGGTCTTCACATGAACCCGCACCTTTTTCAGCGCTTCATCCATGAACTCACGGTAACAGCGGACGACGTCTGGAAGAATGCCTATCCTCTGCTTGTCGGCCAGCAAACTTAAGAAGTTTGCGGCTATTCCCGACAGGGAAACCTTCTCCAATATGGTTTTCACAACGTCCTTTTTATCATCGTTGTTGACAACCGGATTGGATAAAAATTCCTTCAAATCGGCATTTTCTTCAACAATTGACGAGAACTTCAGCAATTCCCCGTAGTACTCTTCGTACCGATTCTCCTCGGCCGCAATGTCGAAAAAAGCACGGGCATAACGCTTTGCAATAGTACTGCTTCCGCTCAATGTTTAATCACCACCTTATCTAAGTAGTCTTTTACCATATTTTCATGATCAGCCGGGGTTATGGACCGCTTCAGGATTTCTTCTGCCATCTGCACCGATAACTGCACAGCTTCTTCCCTTAACTGACTCTTGGCACTAATCAACTCCTGTTCCATTCTTGCGTTGGTGTCTTCCTTCAACTTTTCGGCGGCCTTCTTCGCATCTTCGAGAATCTTGTCCCGTTCCACCAGGCCCTGGGATTTGATCATATCGATGATACCGTCGATCTCACCAGTCGCTTTTGTAAGCTTTTCCTCATACTCCCGATACTTTTTTTCTGCCTCTTCTTTAGCGTTCTTGGCATCCTCAAGAGCGGTGTTAATGTCGGTGCGCCGACCAACGAAAAATTCTTTGATTTTTTTCGCCAGCAGCCAGTAGAGAAAACCGATCAGAACGACAAAATTGAGCATCCTCCAGGCAAAATCCTTCCAGAGGCCGCCCTCTTCTTCACCGCCGCCTCCCCCGGAAGCATAAACCGCACTGACTGACAGCAGAAGGATAGCCGAAAAAGCCGCTAGTCTGAAAAATCGAACCATGCCACTACAAGAATCGAACCGTTTCATTGAACATTCCTCCCCAGGACCTTCTCGGCAATCTCAACAGACAACTCCTTCGCTTTGCCGTTCAGAAAACCCCTGGCACTGCCGACTTCGGCATCGAGTTTGCCGCGGAATCCGTCCATCATCCCTGGAATTTCCGATCTCACGGCGTCTATGATCTCTTTTGCCTTATCGGCGCCCTCTTTGAGAATCTCACCCTTTTCTTCAACGGCCTTCAACTTCGCCAACCGCATCTTGTCTTCATATTCGGCCATCTTGCGTTCGATAGTACCGTTAAGACCCTTGATCTCATTTTCCGAATCTTCAAAATTTTTCTGCCGTTTTTCGATAATCGCCAGAATCGGTTTGTAAAGCAGAAGGTTCAATATGAACATCAAAGCGATGAAATTGACCATCTGGATCCACATTGTAGAATTAAGTTCGATCACAGCCTTACCTCACGAAAAAATTATTATTCCTTCCAACCAGCAAACCACATCCGTTCAGCCATTTTCACCCTTGCGGAAGGGTAAAAAAAAACCGAGGGGATAAAAACAAATCCGCTCGGCCTTCACTTTCATGATACCCCTAAAACGTTTCTTACAAACCTTGCTCCTGCAATAAACCGATATGCTTTTGCCTGACCGTTCACCGACAACCTCGTTTATGCACCGTTTTTGAAAAAGCGGGGTTTACTAATCATAACTACCGGGTCTTGTCAAGCAATTTTTAGGTATTAAAAAGAGCAATTTGAGCAGCTCTTAACCAGACCGGAACGCTTTGCGTCAAAAGGGAAGACTCCCTTGAAAGAGCACAATCAGGAATGGAGAATGAACCGCCTCATACTGATGTTCAAAAGCAGTCCGACGGCGGTCAGCATGACCACGATGGCCGTCCCCCCGTAGCTCATGAAGGGGAGCGGGATGCCGACGACGGGTAAAATACCCAAAACCATTCCGGTATTGATAAGAACACCCCAGAAAATGAGCGACGTGATTCCCAGGGCAACGAGACTTCCCAGATAATCACGGGAGTGGAAGGCGATTTTCAGACCCCACATGATCAGGGACAAAAACAGCGAAAGCAGTACCAGGGCCCCAACAAATCCCCACTCCTCAGCAAAGACGGAAAAAACAAAATCCGTTTGCTGCTCCGGCAGAAACTTCAAATGAGCTTGCGTTCCTTTTAAAAAACCTTTGCCGAAAAAACCTCCCGAACCGATGGCAATCATGGACTGGATGATGTGATACCCCGACCCCAGGGGATCTCTTTCCGGGGAGAGGAAGGTCATTATTCTCTCCTTCTGGTAATCTTTCAGAAAATGCCAGGCCACAGGAATCATGACCAGGCCGGTGGCTGCGGCAATGGCCAGGGACTTCCAGTTGACGCCCACAAACAGCGTCATAGAGAAGAAAATGATTAAAATCATCAGGGCCGTTCCCAGATCGGGCTGCCGAAGAATCAGTACGAAAGGCACCAGAACCATGGTGAAGGGAATGGCCAGGTCCTTGAGAAGAAATGTCCGGTTGAGCTTGTTATCGTCAAAGTACTTGGCCAGGGCCAGAATAATGGCCAGCTTCATCAATTCCGAGGGCTGGAATGAAAAGCCCAGCAAATTAATCCAGCGCTGGGAACCGTGTGTGGCGTATCCATAAAAGAAAACGATCAGCAGAAGAAATAGGGTCACCCCGTAAATGGGGTACGCTTGGCGGACGATGGATCGATAATCCATGCTGAATGCCATCACCATGCCCGCGACGCCGATCAGAATCCACCTGGCCTGCCGGAAACAAAGGGACGTTTCTCGGCTGAAATTGAATCCCGCACTGTACAGGTTAATCAGGCCGACCAAGACAATCAGGGAAACCAGGGTCAGCAGGGTCCAGTCGAAATGGATGAACAGCCGACGGTCAAATCTCACCTGTTACCCCTTTTGCCCCCACGGTTATAAAAGAACCGTTGAAGTGATCGGAAAGATTCATCCGCTCCTGCCTTATGCTTTGATATCGCCGAATAGACACGGCTTCCCGTTTTGCACGTTTTTCATTCGATCGGATTTTTTAGCCCGTCCGACTCCTTCCTGCAGAGGCACGGCTCATCGTCGTGCAAAGTCAGGATCACGCCGAACCGGGCATGGTTGATATTGTCCTTTTTCTGACTCCACTCCCAGACCGATGGCGCATAGTGATAAAGTGAGATCATTCTGGCGCTCCGGGTCCAGTCGCTTTCGGGAAAGCGGCGTTCCATGACCTGATGGGTCTCCCGCAGATGACGATGATCCAGGGTTTTTTTATAGAGAAAAAACCCCCGATGGAATAGGGCTTCCGGTATCAGCCGACTTTCTCCATACTCTTCAATCAGCTTTTCCACCATCTTCAGGGCATCGCCGATGCGTAACTGATCAAAATAATATTTGCCGATGCCTAAAAGCAGAAAGGCCATCAGTTCCTGGCCGTTCAGGAAACCCGTTGATCTTTGCCGAATGAATCCGTTATCGCCGATCATCAACTGGGACGGTGTCACATCGACGGAATAGGTCCGGAAAAGATGCCTGGTCTCCGGGGTAACCCGCACCGGCAACACCATCTCTTTCAGGACATGCATCACATCGGGCCGGGAATACGAAACCGTATCCATCCTCTGACTGTAAAATCACCCTGGATTCATGAAATGGAGAAACACGGGTTTTTTCACAGAGGGAGCTGATTTCAGGGCTTCATCAATTTCCTTTATCCAGGCAATTGGGACTTTCATCGCAATACACCTTTCACCTTCGTCATAAAAGGTAAAATAAATCATCCGGATAAGTCAAGAACAACCTTTCCATCCCCTCTCCCGGATACCCGTCCTTCAAACGTTCCGGGTAATTTCTTGTCATCCCTGCTTTTCCCGTGTTATACATACGCAGCCATGGACCCGGCGAAACCATATTAAAATGGTCATCGGACAGGCAAATTTCAAACAATCCCGACAGGAAAACGATCATGATACAAAAAACGGGCTTTGACAACGAACGGTATATCGAGGAACAGACAACCGCGATCCTGAATCGGGTGAAGCGATTCGACAACAAGCTCTACCTGGAATTCGGCGGGAAGCTCCTTTATGATTATCATGCCGCCAGGGTGCTTCCGGGTTACGATCCCAACGTGAAAATGAGACTGATCCAGGAGCTGAAGGATCAGGCGAATATTTTGCTTTGCATTTACGCCGGAGATATCGAACGGAAAAAAATCAGGGCCGACTTCGGCATCACCTATGACTCAGACGCCCTGAAGCTCATTGATGAACTGCGTTCCTGGGAAATCGACGTCCTGGGGGTCATCATTACCCGCTTCGATCATCAACCGGCGGCGACACTTTTCAAGAACAAACTGGAGCGGCGCAATATCAAGGTCTATACACACCGGTTTACGAAGGGATATCCCACCCAGGTCGACTTGATTGTCAGCGATGAAGGCTACGGTGCCAACGATTACATCGAAACGGACAAGCCCCTGGTCATCGTCACCGGTCCCGGGCCGGGAAGCGGTAAACTGGCGACGTGCCTCTCCCAGCTTTACCACGATTATAAAAGGGGGATCAGATCGGGATATGCCAAGTTCGAAACCTTTCCCATCTGGAATCTGCCCCTGAAACACCCCGTCAACGTGGCCTACGAGGCGGCGACGGCGGATATTCGGGATTTAAACTTGATCGATCCATTTCACCTGGAAGCTTACGGCAAAACGGCCGTGAACTACAACCGCGATGTTGAAGTTTTTCCCGTCGTCAGGAGAATCCTTGAAAAGATTACGGGAGACCCTTCTTTTTATCACTCCCCCACGGATATGGGTGTGAACTGCGCGGGATTCGCCATCACCGATGACGATGTGACCAAGGAGGCCTCAAAACAGGAACTGATTCGCCGGTATTTCCGCTACCGCTGCGAATACGCCATGGGTTTTACCGACAGGGAAACGGTCCAGAGGGCGGAACTTTTCCTCAGGGATTTCCACCTGGATCCGAAGGACCGGCGGGTTGTCCAGCCTGCCCACGAAGCCGCCCGGGACGCCCAGAGCCGGGATAAGGGCAATGAAGGCATCTTTTGCGGCGCGGCGATCGAATTGAAAGACGGCACGATCATCACCGGAAGCAATTCTTCCCTGATGCATGCCGCATCGAGCATGATCATCCATGCCATCAAACACCTGGCCGATATTCCGGAAAAGATCAAATTGCTGCCCCCCTACATCACCAATGCCGTCGGAAATTTGAAAACAAATATTCTTCATGAAAGGTCCGTCAGTCTTGACCTGGAAGAAACCCTGATCGCTTTGAGCGTCAGCGCGATCAACAATCCGGCGGCACAACTGGCCATGGAAAAGTTAAAAGACCTGAAGAATTGTGAGGTTCACATCACGCACATTCCGACCTCAGGCGATGAGGCCGGCCTGCGGCGCCTGGGGGTAAACCTGACCAGCGATCCCAACTTTTCCACCAGGGATCTTTTTATGCCATAGCAGAAACGCGATCAATATACGCTGTACACCCGACACGATACGAGGTGTTTATCATATGTAACCCTTTTGCCGGCGCATGATCACCTGAAACCCCTTCTGCAAGGAGCCGATTCGATGAAACTATGGGATGAAAAAACGATCGCACAATATGACGGCCGGGACGGAAAGCCCACCTACATCATCTACAAAGGCGGGGTTTATGACGTCAGCAACAGCAAATTATGGGCCGGAGGCCTCCACATGAAGCGCCATGGGGCAGGCCGTGATCTGACCGACTTTCTGTCCGCGGCGCCGCACGGTGAAGAGGTCTTCAGCCGCTATCCCCAGGTCGGAATTTTGAAAGACAAAGAGGAACACGAAGCGCTTCCCATACCGGCATTCCTTTCCCGTCTCCTGGATCGTTTTCCCATCCTCCGCAGGCACCCTCATCCCGTTGCGGTTCATTTCCCCATCGTTTTTTTTCTGGCCGTCTTTTTCTTGGATGTACTGTCCCTATTGACGGGCCGGATTTCTTTTCACGACATGTCGCTCCTGTGCCTCTACGCCGGTCTTCTCACGCTTCCCGGGGCCATGATGACGGGGTTTTACACCTGGTGGCTCAACTATCTTGCCCAGCCGATGGAACCCGTCGCCAGAAAGATTCTGCTGTCTTCGCTGCTTTTGGTTTTTTCCACAGCGGCGCTCTTTTTGAGAGCAGGGGTCACGGATATTCTTCATCCCTTCCGACTCTTAAGTATGGCTTACCTGCTTCTGGTTATGGCCTTGTGGCCTCTGGTCGTCTACATCGGATACCTCGGAGGATCCCTGGTTTTCCCCCACAGAAAGTAA
>CAZIPU010000003.1:19496-27883 GCA_964541005.1 uncultured Syntrophales bacterium
ACATTGATCGCCCATTAAGAAATAGCGCATATCGAAGGAAGGGGTTTTGACATGACGGTTAATGAGAACAAATTAAAGGAGCTGATGGCCAAGGTTGTGGGCGATATGGGTGCCGCTTCCAGCGGGGTTCTCGTGATCATTGGGGACCGTCTGGGTCTTTTCGCCGCCATTGCAGAGAAAGGCCCCCTTTCATCACGGATGCTGGCTGAAACAACCGGAACAAATGAGCGCATGGTGCGGGAATGGCTGGCGGCAATGGCCGCCTCGGAATATGTCACGTATGATCCCGTAACAGACCGCTATCAGATGTTGCCGGAACAGGCCGCATTACTGGCCGATCCGGACAGCCCCTTCTTTGTCGCAAGCGTCTTCCCAACCATTGCCGCTCTTTACAAGGACGAACCGCTCGTCTCCGCCGCATTCCGCCACGGGATGGGAGTCGGATGGCACGAGCACGATGCGGATCTGTTTCATGGAACGGAACGCTTTTTCGGCCATGTTTATGAAAATTTCATGGTTCCTGCCTGGCTTCCATCCCTGGAAAATGTCATGGAAAAACTGACACGGGGAGGAAACATCGCCGATATCGGCTGCGGCCACGGGGCATCGACACTGCTGATGGCCCGCGCCTTCCCCGAATCCTCTTTTTCGGGTTTCGATGCTCACGCCGAATCCATCCGCTTGGCAGGGCAGCGATTAAAGGATTCGGGCTTAAAGAACGTCATTTTTCAGCAATGCGAGGCCCAGGCGGTTCCTCCCGGGAACTACGATCTTGTTGTTTTTCTCGACAGCTTCCACGAAATGGGCAATCCGGTCGGCATTGCCGGTCATGTGAGGGACATTTTGTCCCCCGGCGGAACACTGATGCTTGTCGAACAGAAGGCGGCCGATCGCCTCGAAGATAATCTCCATCCTGCCGGGCGCATGGGTTACAGTTTCTCCACCATGATCTGTGTTCCCGGAGCCATCAGCCAGGGAGCGGAAGACGCCCTGGGTGCCCAGGCCGGTCCGTTGCGCCTGGCGGATGTTCTTCGGGCGGGAGGGTTCACCCGCATCCGGAAAACCTCCGAAACACCCTTTCACATGGTGATCGAGGCAAAGAAATAATCAGGCATCCGTATACGTTGCGTCAAACTGACCCGAGGCGAGACAGGCCTTGCCTTTGTGCTCCGGTTCGCTTATAGGACTGATGCATTCCGCAACAGAAAGAACGGTAAAGAAAACATATGGCACCGCATAACCCGTCAACAAACCCGGATCCCTTTCCTGTCAGGTGGATCAGGCTCATTGCCCTGTGGGCTCTCATCACGACGGTTCTCAACCTCTTTTTTTATACCCTCGTCCAGTTGTCCTGGGTTAAGGGATCCTTCTCCACGCTGGATCATATCGATGTCTTCCTGAACAGCCTTTTGGGATTTCTGACCTTCTTTGGGTTATGGCGGCAAGCTCCATGGGGCTGGAAAATCGCCGTTATGGCCATTCCCTTTTCCTGGCTATACGGCATTTATAGTCTTTCACTGAACTACCAGGCAGGCATGGGCGTGATTGCATCGACATTTTTATGGATAGACGTCGCCATCTTCGTCTTTCTGTTCCAAGCCCCGGTATTGAAGCTGTTCCAGGCGGCTTCCTTCTGGTTGACGCTGGAATGGAGCAAGTATCCGCTGATTGTTACCGCCGTATTTCTCATGTCCCTTGATTTTGCCGGAAACAGGGGGGCGGTGGCGATTGCTTTCGCTGTTTTCGTTGTCATGATGGCCTGGAAACAATTCAAACCGGCCAATCCAAACGATTCCGAGGATTCGGATTAAATTCCCCGGACTTTCCAACTGATGATCAATTCTTCCGGTCTTTATGTACTGCATATCCTGTTCCTTTTACCGTTTCCGCGTCAGTCTCAGTTTTCCCAAATCGGCTACTGATGTTACTGGTAATATCCGGGCATTTCTGATAAGAGAGGGCGATTTTTTAATCCAATGTCCCATGCGCGACCGGATTTTAACAGGCTCGATCTCACACAACACATCTTCAGGAGGTATAAAACATGGAAAACAAATTGGCGAATCCCGCCCCCCTCGGTTTGATGGGATTCGGAATGACCACCGTATTGCTCAACATCCATAACGCCGGCTTTTTCCCCATGGCATCCATGATCTTGGCGATGGGCATTTTTTACGGCGGTATGGCCCAGATCATTGCGGGAATCATGGAATTTAAAAAGGGAAATACCTTTGGCGTCACCGCATTCACATCCTACGGTCTATTCTGGTTGACCCTCGTATTTATCCTGATTTTCAAGGACTTACCCGGAACGTCAACCGAATACATGGGCTGGTACCTGTTCATGTGGGGTCTTTTTACCTTTTTCATGTGGATCGGCACATTCGGTAAAAACCGGGCGATACAATTCGTGTTTCTGAGTCTGACCATCCTTTTCATGCTTTTGGCTATCAGGGACTGGACCGGCAATCACGGTATCGGCGTCATCGCCGGCTGGGAAGGAATCATCTGCGGAGCCTCCGCGATTTACCTGGCCATGGCCGAGGTCCTGAACGAATCCCTGGGCAAAACGGTTCTGCCGATTGGTCAAATTAAATAAGAGCTGAATAACAATCCACTTTTCTCCGGTAGTTTATTAACCGGCGCGGTGTATTCGGATCTGTTTTATATGAGGTGAGTCCCCAAAAGGCTCACCTCCATTGTTTTAAATGCCTGGTGCAACCCGGAAACAAGCGGATTCCCCGGCTCACTACATTTCTGTTGCAAAAAAAAAAGATTGGATTAGATTGGCACCAAATTATGCTTCAAAAAAGGTGTGTTCGATAAAACCCAACGATGTTTTAGTCCGTGGGGGGAGGAAGAAAAACATGGAAAGCAAGATTCCCGATTCTTTGGAGCAGCCTGTTCCCGGTCCTGCCGATCCGGAAGCCAGGTCCTTCTCCTCCCAAGAAAAGGATAATATTTTATCCGCGCAGGACACCTGGATTATCCAAAACTGGAAAGAAATCCAAAAAATATTTCAGTCGATGAGCCGGGGATTGATGATCACCAATCGCGAAGGACGAATTATTCAGGTGAATAAGACGGCAGAGGCCATCACAGGCCTCAAGCGCCGGCAAATCCTGGGGAAAACCCTCTTCGCACTTCCCTGGCAGATCACGTGCCCGAACGGCCTTCCCATCCCGGAGGAAAGAATGCCCGACTGCCGGGCCATGAAGGAAAAACGGGTTATCCGTAACGCCGTCTTTGGCATAAAACGTCCACACGGCGACCATGCATGGGTCAGCATCACGGCTGCGCCCCTCGGCAATGCCGGCAACGGCATCGATGCGGTTATTGTCACCCTGTCCGATGTCACCCATATCCGGCAGGCGGAAGAAGCCCTGCAGATCAGGAATGCCATTCTGGAAGCGGTCAGCTTTGCGGCAAAACGCTTTCTCCTTTCCCATTCATGGGCCGAGTGCATCCCGGAAATTCTGGAACACCTGGGAAAAGCCGCCGGCGTAAGCCGGGCGTATATTTTCAGAAATTACCCGGCGTTTGACGGGGAATTGATGACGGCACAGCAGTTCGAGTGGTCTTCCGACCCTGCCATATCCCAGACGGACAACCCCGAATGCCAGATCCATTGCTGGCAAGGCGGCGGAATGGAACGATGGATACCCATCCTGTCCCGGGGCGACGTGATCCATGGTCATGTGAAGGACTTTCCGGAGAGTGAAAGAATGCTCCTGATTCCCCAGGAAATCAAATCCATGCTGATTGTCCCGGTCCTGGTCGAATCGGAGTGGTGGGGTTTTATGGGCTATGATGCCTGCGCCCAGGAGCGTGTCTGGTCTCATGCGGAAATCGATGCCCTGAAAACCGCCGCGGACACCCTCGGGGTTGCCGTCGAACGGGGCCGTCTCGAGGAACAGGGTCGGCAGCTACAGGAAAATTTGCAGAACGCGCTCGCCAAAGTACTGAGCGGGTATCTGCCGATCTGCGCAGTATGCAAAAAGATCCGGGATGAAAATAACGAATGGCGTCTCGTCGAGTCCTATGTTCGCGATCATTCCGAACTGGTTTTCTCCCACGGAATATGTCCCGAATGCGTACAAAGATTCTGCAAAGAAGAATCCTCACCGAAATAGGGTTTTTCCTTTTAAGACGGGAACGGACCTTTTTTGCCCGGCTCTGATGCCGAATTCGTATCTTGGTTTGTTTTTAGGGTATTTCCTCATCTTTGGGTTTCCTTTTTTGTCAAGATATGGCAATGAGGATTGTGCAACCCGATCAATTAATCCGTGACCCGGGAAATTGAGAAGCAGGGCAGGCAATTCAAGCCGGCTGACGATACAAACGAAGCCATGGCACAAAAGGATTGTCGTGTCCCGAAGGGATTCCAACCATTAAAAGAAGTGAAATGACAGAAGGGTGACGAAATTTGTGTTCCGTTATTCAAGATAGACTTCAATTGATCCATGACCGGGAAACGGATGCCGTTTCTTTTTGCAAGGATGCAGAATCTCTTCGGATACCGGATGCAAAGATCGGATGATAGAATGAACGGCCATCCAACCGAGACCGCAAGCGAATCCTGTGTGAATCCATCCATCCCTGTTTACGGGGACGAACACCAAAGAAAGACGATCGATATCTGGCAGGCAACAACGGATGCCCTTCGCCAGCTTGTATTGCTTGTCGATGAAGCCGGCCTCATCCGCCGGTGTAACAAGACCATCAATGAATGGCGGATCGGCCGTTTTGACAGAATTGCCGGAATGTCCTGGCATAAACTGCTTCATCCCCACTGCAAAAACCCGAATTGCCCGCTCCTGGAAGCCTGGGATATCGCACGCAATAAAATCGGACAAGATGAATCGCATGAATGCACGTTAAATGACACCGTACGGAGACGGAATCTGCACGTGGTGTTCCAATCCGCCACCCCTGCCAAGAGTAGCTCAAGTCAACCGGGGGCTATTTTTGCGATCATTGTGATCGAAGATATCACGCCATCCTGTGAAACCGAAAAACAGTTGGCTCTGCTTAAGGCGGAGTTGAGAGTCCTGTTCGATGCCGTTCCACACATTCTCCTGCAACTGAATACCAAAGGCATGATCCTCGACTGGTCGGCACGATTGATCGAAGGGGAAACACTTCCCCTGCGTCTGGAAAAGGGACACTTCATTCATTACGTGTTCCCCGTCCCGCTGGTCAATCAGTTCATCAAAGCCATGGCTCAATGTACCGAGGGGAAAAAGATCGTGAAAATGCAGTACACCCTCCCGACACCGCAGGGGAATCTGCTTTTCGATGCCAGTTTCCTCCCCTTTTCCGAAGATAACATCATTGTCCTCAGCCGCGATATAACCGAAAAGATACGTCTGGAAAACATTGCCGAATCCGTGCAAATGATGAACAATATCGGTTATATCTTCTCGGGAATACGGCATGAAATCGGGAATCCCATCAATTCCATGAAGATGACGATGAGTGTTCTCAAAAACAACATCGGAAATTACTCCCAGGAAAAAGTCATGGAGTATGCGGATCGTGTGCTGAATGAAATCCATCGCGTGGAATATCTCCTTACATCGCTTAAGAATTTCAATATGCACGAAAACCTTATTCCCAAGCCGCTGCCGTTGCTTTCATTTATTGACCGCCTCCTGCCGCTGATCGAAGAGGACTTCAAAAGGCGGGGCATCCGTGTTAGAACGGACATACGGACGGAAAAAGACTCGGCACTGGCCGATGCCCGCGCCCTCCAGCAGGTGATGCTTAATCTGCTGAGCAATGCGGCGGACTCATTTCTCGATCCCGACAAGAAACCCACGCTTGTCATCGGACTGGAAAGAAAGGCCAAAACCCTGGAATTAAGTGTCGAAGACAATGGTGTGGGGATGTCATCATACCAGCTTGACAATCTTTTCAAGCCATTTTTTACCTCCAAGCCCCAGGGAACGGGATTGGGCCTGGTTATTGTCAAGAAACTGATGATACAGATGGACGGTGACATCGAGATTGAAAGCAGGAAAGACGAAGGAACGAAGGTCCGGTTGATTCTGCAAACGGCTGAAAATGAATGACTTAACCGCAAGGAAAAACCTGCTGGTCATTGACGACGACACCTTCTTCTGCGACGCCGTAAAAGAAGCTTTTCGAAGCACCGTTCTGGAGGTCTACACGGCGTACACGGCCGGCGAGGGATTACATATCTGCCGGAATCACAATATCGATATCGTCCTGCTGGATGAAAAATTGCCGGACGGCCACGGTCATCTGATCTGCCAGGACATTATCGACTTGAACGAGCAATGTAAAATCCTGTTTATCACCGCCCACCCGTCCTTCGAACATGCCATCCAGGCCATCCGTTCGGGAGCGCACGATTACCTTCTCAAACCTTTCGAACTCGAAGAACTGCACCTGTCCGTCAAGCGGGCGCTCCAGATGACCGAATTGGAACGTGCCAAGCTTCTTCAAACTTACAAGGCGACGAAGGATCAGGCAAATTCTGTCCTGGTCGGCACCCTCGGAAGCAGCGGTGAGGTGCATCAACTCGTCAAACGTGCGACAGAAGTCCGGTCTCCGATTCTCATAACGGGTGACACGGGAACCGGGAAAACGGTCCTGGCCCGCCATATCCACTACGCTAGCCCCTATCGGGATGCCCCCTTCGTCTTTGTCAACTGTGCCACATTACCGGAGAATCTGATCGAATCCGAACTCTTCGGCCACGAAAAAGGCTCATTCACCGGCGCCGTGGTCAGCCGTAAAGGCGTTTTTGAACTCGCGGAAGGAGGGACCCTCTTCCTGGACGAAATCGCTACCATGCCGCTCAATTTACAGGCAAAACTTCTGGCTACCCTGGACAACGGAAGCCTCCGCCGCCTGGGAGGCCAGTCCGAAATCCGGGTCAACGTGAGGATCATTGCGGCAACCAACGCCGATCTGGAAGTCCTGATCAGCAACAATCTCTTCCGCAAAGATCTCTACTACCGGTTGAATGTGCTGTGCATCCATATCCCGTCCCTCAGCGAAAGAAGCGAAGATATCCCGGTGCTGTGCAGGCATTTCATTTCCCTTCTGGGGCGCCAGCCGGAGTTGGATCTCGACGAAAGAGAAATCCAGTTACTGCAACAGTATCCCTGGCCGGGAAACGTCAGGGAACTACGGAACGTCCTCGAACGCTCCTGCATCCTGCATAAAAACCGTCTTCGTCCCTCGGAACTGCTCTATGGGGCCAACGGCAAACCAAGCGGTAAAAACGAGTCCCCCGCTCTGATTCTCCCGGAACAGGTACCGCTGGAAGCACTGGAAAAAAGCTATATCCTGGAAACATTACGCAATAAAGAAGGAAACCTCACACAAGCGGCCAAGGCCCTTGGTATATCCCTGTCCACCCTGAAACGGAAAATGAAGCTTTACCGATAACCGATTCGGTTCAAAATGACCGGTTCAGGGTCATAATGAACGGTTCATTTTGACCTGCCTGTCCCAAACGATCCACTTTAAAATCTGATTTGTCGTATTTTGACCGGCATTCCCGACTTATTCTTAATTGGCATCATCTTTGCTAAATACTCGACAAGCGTCATGTAGACGGCAAACGGTGATCCATTTTTTAGATTTGACTGCATTCTTCGAGGTCGGTGGTGTCGATAATTCTAATCGTAGATGATGACAAGAACTTCCTGCTGAGTCTGGTCGAAGGGTTGAAAGCCCATGATCAAGAATTTGAAATCAGGACGGCTACAAACGGCAAAATTGCGGCACAGATTATCAGTGACGAGTATGTGGACCTGGTCATAACCGATCTGAAAATGCCGGTCATGGACGGCTTTGAACTCCTGGCTTACATGAGCTCACACTTCCCGAGGATTCCGGTGATCGTCATGACCGCCTATGGCACCCCCGTTATTGAAAACAGCGTTTCTCATCTGGGAGCGATCCGCTATCTGGAGAAACCCCTGGACTTCGATCTCCTGGTGGAAAATATCTACAAAAGCGTGGAACAACACGACAACAGCTATATTCCCGGCATATCCCTGATTTCATTTCTGAAACTGGTGCAGATGGAGAAAAAAACCTGCATTCTGACGATCCGCAATCAGGAACATGAAGGGGAAATGTTTTTCAAGAAAGGGGTCCTGATTGATGCCGTCACCCCTGAAAACAATGGAGAAACGGCTGCCATGGAGATTCTGGGATGGGAACAGGTGGAAATGCAGATCCGTTCCAAGTCCTTCTCCATGGAGAAAAACATCCTCAATGACCTCGATTTCCTGATCACGGTTTTCGAGAGCCGGCGGCCAAGCCGCCGCTCAGCCGGCGTCGATGAACCGTCATCTTCCGATTCTTATGACAACACGCTGGATGATATCTTTGACGTCGGTGGC
>CAZIPU010000003.1:27983-33629 GCA_964541005.1 uncultured Syntrophales bacterium
CTGCCGTCGACACAAACAACAAGGAAAGTCAAAACAACCTGCTTTCGGCTGCGGATGTCAGGCAGGAACAAAAAACAAACTTTTTTGAAGGAAAGGAGAATGTAATGAATGTAAAGAAGATGAACGAAGCCGTGGACACTTTAAAGGAAACGGCCGGAGCCGGATTACTTGCTTGTGATGTTTTCATGACACGGGACGGGCAATCCCTCGTCGGTTACAACAGCAACCCTGCGTACTGCGCCATGTCGAACCAGATCACACAGTACATGAAGGAAACCCTGCAGGAAGCGGGATTCCCCCCTTTGGGAAGCACGTACATGATCGACCTGAATGAAGACAAGATGGTTATTTCGATGGTCATGGGCGACTATCAGTGGGGAATTCTCATTGATACAAAGAAATGTTCCCTGGGCATGCTGCTCAATGTGGCCCTGCCCCGTGCCAAAGCCGTCTTTGAGGCCGCGCTGTCCAACTGATAAGAAAAGCGTCTCCACCGCGTTGAATCGTCTTCCCGGATTCGTCCCGGGGAATGGATGCTGAGGAAGGAGGCGTAAAAAACGGGGGTCGAACTTGCCATGCGATGAATTTATTCCCAGTCCTCCCAAGATCCTGCAAGCCGTTTAATGACATGCTCGGATCACTCGCTGTTGTTTCTGAGGGTCCCGGAAATCAGAGATGGAGAAAGGCGGTTCGGATAGATATATGAATATTTACGATGTTATTTCCAATAAATTGAGGAAAAAGGATAAATCACAAGATCAAAAGGAGAATAGAATGGACTTAAGCAAACTGAATAAGGCGATGGATGAATTAAAGGAAATGTCCAATGGCGGTGCGGTGGCATGTGACATCTACACGACCCGGGACGGCCAGTCGATTGGAGGGTATAACTCCAACCCCGTTGCTTCGGCCATGTTCAACCAGATTACAGGTCACATCGTCACGACCATGAAGCAGAGCGGAATGCCCTCCCTCGGGAAATACTACATTGTCGAACTGGCGGATAACAAGGCGATTGTCATCATCAACATGGGCGACTATCAGTGGGGCATGCTGCTCGACACCAAGGTCTGTTCACCGGGACTGATGATCAATATCGTCATTCCTCAGATTACGAAGCGTTTCCATGAGGCGGTTCCGTCCTAGCAGGTTGATTACAAGCCGGCTGTTTTTCATGGAAAGCGCGGAGAACCGTCTTTCAGGTATGCGATTCAGATTGATAGAGATGGCGGCTCTTGGCTTTACGCCTTTATAATCCTTGTAACAGCGGAACCTGCATATAACCGGACACCCTTTTTATCAAACAATGGTATCCGTCGCGAAATGAGCAGGAGTGGCGGAAGTAGGGACCATTCGCTTCGGGATTATGACCTGACGTTTTCCGGAGGCCATCGTTGGCCGGGAGGATGACAGTCCTGTCTCGCATCCCGGCATTAAAAAAAGATCCCCGGGGGGTCTTCGGCTTCCGGAATGACACCATGTTTACCTCGATAGGGGGAAAACAATTGACTTAACCTGTCAAACCCCCTATTCTGGCATTCATATGAGCGACCCGAGAAAAAATACGTCCATCCCGCTTTTTGCGGGCTTACATCCGGATCATTCTGAGAAGATTGCCCGTATTGCGCTCAAAAGATCTTACCGCCGGGGCGAAATCATCTTTATTGAGGGGGAAGAGGGAAACGGCTTTTATATTGTCGAGACAGGGCAGGTAAAAATCTACAAGATCTCCGCGGAGGGGAAAGAGCAGATCCTTCATTTGTTCGGGCCCGGCGAGTCATTCGGGGAAGTGTCCGTCTTCACCGGGCATGGTTTCCCCGCTTTTGCCAAAGCCAACGCCAAGACGGCCTGTCTTTTCTTTCCACGCACCGACTTTGTCGAAATGATCCGCCGGGACCCCGCCCTGGCCATGAACATGCTGGGAGTGATGGCCCTGCGCCTGCGCAAGTTTGCCGGTCTGATCGAGGATTTATCCCTGAAGGAGGTACCGGGACGCCTCTGTGCCTATCTTCTTTATTTAAGCGATAAATCACCCGATCCCGAACATCTGGTACTTGACGTCAGCAAGGGTCAGTTGGCGTCCCTGCTGGGAACAATACCGGAAACCCTGTCCCGTATTCTGACCCGGATGGGGCGTCTGGGACTGATTAAAAGCGAAGGAGCCCGTATCCGGATTCTGGACAGGCTCTTTCTGCAAGAAATTGCCGATGGCGAAACCAGGATACCTTGACACCCCCGATCCCGGTAAATAGCATCAAATCAACCCCACAGCCTGCTGGGGAAGGAGGAACATGACAGACGAAAGAAGAAAACGCTCCCGTGTTCCCGTTCATTTTGAGGTGAGCATCCTGATCGAAGACGCCGTGTATCAGGTGGAAACAATCAACCTGAGCCTGACCGGCGTGCTCTGCAGCACTCATCCCCGCTTTCAAAACAACACCCCCTGTCAAGTCCGGATCAAATTGAACGATCGGGCGACGATCAACCTGGAGGGAAATATCCTGCGGATCCACGGAGACGAAGCCGCGATCAGCTTCACATCCATGGATGACGAGAGCTTCTTTCACCTCAAGCGGATCATGGAACTCAACAGCGGCGATGCCGATAAAATCGATCAGGAATTGGCTGTGCCAGCCTTCAAATAGGAAAACGGGGCACTGACCTTTCGACAGGAAAAGCCCCGCCGGACACATCCGGTCCGTCGTCCGGCGAGGGGCTTCTAAAAAACCACTCCGAGTTTATTCCGAACTAAAATTTGACTTGAGGGGCCGTTTTTGCTGCCGCCGGTGCCTCGAAAAAAGTCGCCTGCGCAAAACCGAAGATACCGGCCAGAAGATTGGCGGGGAAACTCTTGACGGCAACATTGTAGGTTCTCACGGCATCGTTATACCTTTTCCGCTCGACGGCAATCCGATTTTCCGTACCCGCCAGTTCATCCTGGAGACGCATGAAATTCTGATTGGATTTCAGGTCAGGATACCGCTCCACCACGATCAGGAGACGGCTTAAGGCGGAGGTCAGCTCATTGTTGGCGTTGATCTTGTCGGGTATGTTGGCTGCGCCGCCGACCTTCGACCGGGCATTGGTCACCTCGACGAAAACATCCTTCTCCTGCTTGGCATATCCTTTTACCGTTTCCACCAGATTCGGGATCAGATCGTACCGGCGCTGGAGCTGATTTTCCACCTGGGCCCAGGCACTTTTCACCGTTTCATCAAGGGTAACAAAATTGTTGTAGGTCCCCTTGAAGAATGAATACAAGGAAATGATCAAGACAAGAACAATACCGGCGACGATCAGGCCCATCTTTCCCTTTGACATAAAGCACCTCCCTATGGTCAGTTTATTTCCTGTTTAAATTGATCGACAAAACGATCGACCTTCTCGATTTCTGACAGATATTTCTCAAACAGCAACGCGATTTCTTTCATGTCATATCTTACGGCCTCTTCCTTGATATCCAGGCATTTTAAAAATATGTTCCCGTCGATGCCCAGGATTTCACAGGTATCACGGATCAACTGACGCCGCGATGACGGCACGGCTTTCCCTTTCAGGTGAAGAACGGCTTCGAACAACGACAGAAAAGCGACCAGAGACACCTTGATGAGGTCCCGGAGTTTTTTTGCCTCACCCTGTGACGCCAGGAATCCCTGCCGGAGGTGGATGAGTTTTCCCTTGACCTCCCGCTCCACCTGGAGCCTCATGCAGGTCCCATCGAAAGCAAGGGAAGACAGGATATCTTCTCCGACCACCTGGATATGATGCGCTTTCATGGTCATGAACTCGATGGGATAGACATCGAGGGCACCCTCCAGGAACGATTTCGTCATGATCAGCGGGGTAGCGATCCGCCTTTTGTCCCAGTCTTTCATGAATTCATGCAGGCGCTCCAGCCTATTCATCCCCGTATCCGTAACAATCACCAGAAAATTCAGATCCGATTTCCCGGGAAGGTACTCCCCGGAAGCCCCGCTGCCGTAAAGGGCAACGGATATCAAATCGCCGCCGAAAACCGATTTGAGGCGATCCGCCATCTCCGGAAAAATCTCTTCCGGTTTCTTGGGTATTTTTGCCATCTTGCCTCCTCCTAAAAACCCCGGCCGGCACCGCCGCCGCCGCTGGACCCGCCGCCGAATCCGCCGTATCCGCCGCCGAAACCGCCGAAGCCCCCTCCCCCTCCGCCTCGGCCGCCGCTGAGAAGAGCAACGATGAGAAAGGGCAGCATGGCCCTCCCCTGTCTCGTTGCCAGCAGGGGAATCATCACCATAAGAAACAAAAGCAGAGGAAGGATATTGCCGCGATGGGTTGTCGCCGTCCTTGGAGCGGCCTTCACCGCCGCATTCCCCGTCAAAGTAATGCCTGCATCCTTCGCCACCACCTGTGCCGTCGCCGCCACGGCATTTCCCAGTCCCGTACCGTAATCGCCCTTTTTCAGGTAGGGCGTCACATAGCGATCAAGGATCTCGCCGACCAGTCCGTCGGGAAGAATCCCCTCCACACCATAACCCGTTTCAATGCGAATCTTCCTTTCACGGAGGGCAAGAAAGATCAGGATGCCTTTGTCCTCACCTTTTTTCCCGATGCCCCAGGCCTGATAGAGTTCGTTGGCGTACATGTCGGGTTCGCTGTCCCCCACATCTTTGACCGTGGCGACGACGATCGCCGTCCCGGTCTTTTCCAGCACTTCCTGAGACAGGCGGGCCATCCGTTCCGCCGCATCTGCAGGAATGACTCCGGCAAAATCGTTTACCGCCCCCGTGGCGGCGGGAAACGATACCGCGGCGTTACCGCAGGCACAGAGAAACAACCAGACCAGGAAAATCGCCGCCATAAGACCGGCGGAACACCTTCCTGGGATGCGGCAGCTTAAAGGGGTTATCATGACCTGTTCCTTGCTCCCGGACGACATGTCCTGTTTTTTAATCCCTGTTGCAGGAGAAACACCGAATCAACTTGTTCCGGGATGGCAACTTTATATAATGGGCGGCATGTTGTGGCAAGGAAAACATTTCCCCGTCCGGCAACCGGTTCAATTTAGTCCTTGAATTAATTCCGTTTGTATTATAGCAACCTCAGTCGATGATGCTTCTTAACCGGTCGGCTTGCGACCCAATGTTTCCTTAGCGAAAGAATCAGAACCTGACAAACATGGACCTGTCCCCTTTACAGAAAGAAATCATTGCGCTCCTGCGGGAGAAGTCGGCGATCCTCCTCGTCCACTATTACCAGCGGCGGGAAATACAGGAAATAGCGGATTTCCTGGGGGATTCCCTTGCCCTTTGCATGGAAGCGGCCAAAACGGATGCAAAGATCATCGTTTTTGCAGGGGTCCACTTCATGGCGGAAAGCGCCGCCATCCTGTGCCCCGATAAAACCGTCCTGATCCCGAGGCCCGATGCGGGGTGTCCCCTGGCCGATACAATCACGCCGGAACAGTTGAAAAAAGCGAAGGAAGACCACCCCGAGGCAACGGTTGTCACGTATATCAATTCGACAGCCGAAATTAAAGCCTTAAGCGATATCTGCTGCACATCGGCCAATGCCCTGGATGTCATCGGCTCCATCCGGAACGCGAAAGAAATCCTCATGGTGCCGGACGGCAACCTCGCCCGCTATACCGCCCGGTTCACGGACAGCAAGATC
>CAZIPU010000003.1:33729-41126 GCA_964541005.1 uncultured Syntrophales bacterium
CCCTTTCGGAGGCTTCTGCTCAGCCCCGTTGACGCTTTTAAAAGTCCTGACCGTGAGAAAAATAGTCGAACAAAAACCGTTTCCGGTGCATTCCACGCTGGGAATCTTCCTTCACCGCCTGCAGGGAAAAGAAGACCTTGTCCTGGGGGGGCTTTCCGGATCAGCGAAAAGTCTTCTGGCATCGATTGCTTTCGCGTCGCAGCCTCATTCACTGATTATCGCCCTGGCAACAGAAAAGGAGGCCCGGGACTTTTACCGGGACTGTCACTTTTTCTGCGGCGGAACGGATGTCCTCCACTATCCCGCCTGGAATATTCTGACGGCCGACTTCTTTACGGTCCAGAGAGAAATCGAGATGGACCGGCTGCGTACCCTCTCTTGCCTTCTATCAGGGCATCATTCCCTGATCGTCACCTCCCTGCAGGCCCTGGTCCAGAAAATTATTCCCCGGCGTATTTTCGCCGATTACACCTCCACGATCTCCATGGGAGATACCTTGGACCGGGACGATCTGGTACGGAAGCTCATTCTCGGAGGATACACGGGGAAAACCCTGGTCGAAGAAAAGGGGGACTTCAGTGCCCGAGGACACATCATCGATATTTACCCCCCCGATGCGGCGGGGCCCTTCCGTATCGAACTGATAGGGGACGAGGTGGAATCGATCCGCCTGTTTGACCCGGCGTCCCAGCGTTCAACAGGGGAAATCATCGAATTTCAGGCTGTTCCGGCACGCGAGCTGGTTCTCTCGGATCGCAGGGGAAAGCGGGCCATCCGCAACATCCGAACCCGGGCCAACGATCTCGAACTGCCGAGGCAGGTCAAGGATCATCTGACGGAAGCTATCGACAACAATCTTCTTTCGTCGTTGAACCCGATGTTCCTGTCCCTCTTTTACGGATCCGATGCCCAATCCACGGATGCAACGAGTGACGCCCCCCCGACCATGGGCACCTTCTTCGATTACTGCTCGGGCAACGAATGGCTGTTCATGGACGATGCATCGTCCCTGGCAAGATCATCCGAAGACCTGGAAAACACGGTCAACCGCTTCCTGATGCAGGCCCGCACTGAAAACCGGTTCTTCGTCGAATCCGAGGCGTTCCACCTGTCGCGGGATACCTTCGATGATCTCGTCTCCGCCTTCCGGAAGATCCGATATGAGGAACTGCACTTCCATTCCGAACGGTCGTCGGGAGTGCCGGATAAAATATCGGCGCCCCTTGAATTTCATACGGGAAAGACGGGGGCGTTGAGAAAGGAAGGTCCAGCGACGGGAGAAGGTCTCCTCTTTCCCCTGGTGGAAAAGATTCATCAGAATTTGAACGAAGGCTATCTGGTCATCCTCATGTGCCCGGGGAAGGAAGATATCCAGCGCATGGCCCATCTGCTCGAAGGTTATGGTGTCTTGTCGAACCGCTTGGATCCAGAAGTCCCCTTTCTGCAGACAGCCATAAACCACAACGGGCCGGGACGCCTTGTCCTGCTCGAAGGGAAAGTGGCGTCCGGTTTCCGTTTTCCCGAACTGAAACTGACCGTCATTTCGGAAGAAGAAATTTTCGGCCGCAAACAGGTCAAACGCTTCGCGAAACCCGCCCGGGAAGGTTATTTCCTGAAATCTTTCGGTGAGTTGACGGAAGGGGATTTTATCGTCCACAAGGACCACGGCATCGGCATCTACCGGGGACTCCAGAAGATGTCCGTGGCAGGGATCGAAAACGATTTTCTCCTCGTCGAATACGCCGAAAAGGACAAGCTCTACATCCCGGTCGACCGCCTCGATCAGATCCAGCGCTACATCGGTCCCGAAGGATACGCCCCGAAAACGGACCGTCTCGGCGGCACCGGCTGGGAAACGGTCAAGGAACGGGTCCGGAAATCCATCCGGGAAGTCGCCGAGGAACTGGTTTCCATCTACGCGGCCCGGGAAGTGATCGAAAGAGACGCCTTCTCCCCTCCCGACCGTCTTTACGAGGAATTCTGCGCCTCTTTCGAATACGAGGAGACACCCGACCAGGTCAGGGCCATCGAAGACATTCACGAGGATATGGCCCGGGAAAAACCGATGGACCGTCTCATCTGCGGCGATGCCGGCTTCGGCAAAACCGAGGTCGCCCTCCGGGCTTCCTTCCGGGCCGCCATGGATGGACGGCAGGTGGCGGTCCTCGTGCCGACGACGATTCTCGCGGAGCAGCATTACCAGACTTTTTGCCGGCGACTCCGGGATTACCCTCTACGGATTGAGGTCCTCAACCGACTGAAGAACAAAAAGGAGCAGGCTCAGATTGTCGAAGCCGTCAACAGGGGAGCCGTAGACATCGTCATCGGCACCCACCGGATCCTCCAGAAGGACGTGACCTTCCGGAACCTGGGATTGGTCGTCATCGACGAAGAACAGCGTTTTGGCGTGACGCACAAGGAACGGCTGAAGAAAATCCGCACCCTGGTCGACGTGCTGACCCTTTCGGCAACCCCCATTCCCCGGACCCTGCACCTGTCCCTGGTCGGTATCCGCGACCTGAGTATCATCAATACCCCGCCGGAAGACCGCCAGCCCATCAAGACCTATGTCCTTGAATTCAACGAGGCAACAATCCGGGAAGCGATCCGATACGAGCTGGCCCGCGGCGGTCAGGTCTTCTTTCTCCATGACCGGATTCAGTCGATCTTCACCATGGCCCGTTTCCTGGAAAAGCTGGTCCCGGAAGCGGAAATCGGTGTCGTCCACGGACGGATGAAGGCCGGAGAAATCGAGAACGCCATGGCACGTTTCGTCAAGGGGGATTACCAGATCCTGGTCTGTACGACCATCGTCGCCTCCGGTGTGGATATTCCGGCCGCCAACACAATGATCATCAACCGGGCGGACCGACTGGGTTTATCACAACTGTACCAGATCCGGGGCCGTGTCGGACGCGCCGGGGAAGAGGCGTTCGCCTACCTCCTCATTCCCAAGGGGGCCATGCTTTCCCGGGATGCCCAGAAGCGGCTCCAGACCCTGATCGACTTTTCCGAGCCGGGGTCGGGGTTCCGCATCGCCTCCAACGACCTGGAAATCCGCGGAACGGGGAATCTCCTGGGCACATCCCAGTCCGGTCATGTTTCGGCCGTCGGTTATGAGTTGTACACGGAGCTCATGGAAAAAACCATCCGGGAACTGAAGGGCGAAGCGTTGCCCCGGGAAGAGGTCAGGGCGGAAATCCGCCTCGGCATTCCCGCCTTCATCCCCGGGGATTACATGGCCGACGAACACCGGCGTCTCGTCACCTACAAACGCATCTCCCTGGCCCGGAGCCGGGAGGAACTCGAGGAAATCCGGGATGAACTGACCGACTGCTACGGTTTTATCCCGGCCGAGGTGGACAACCTTCTCGACACCATCCGCCTGCGGCACTTGCTCGAAACCATCAAATGCAGCAAAGTAACCTGTGATTCCGGGTATCTCGCCATCCAGTTCAGCCCGGACAGCCCGGTTGACCCCGCAAAAATTCTTTTCCTTTCGCGGACGAAGTTGAAAGGAACGAAGTTGACGCCGGAGCTGAAATTGTATATTCCGTTATCGAAACATCAGGATGGGGACCGCGTCCGTTTTGTCGAGGATGTTCTGAAAAGCCTCATCCGTCAACCAGGCAGTGAATAAGGAGGAAAAATGAAAACAAACAGCCTTCGGGCATCCCTGTTAATCCTGGCTATGCTTATCGGGTTTGCCGGACCTGCTCAGGCCGTGATCGTGGACCGTATCCTTGCGATCGTCAATGAGACCCTCATCACCCAGTCGGATCTGAACAGCACCTTTGAACCCGTCAGAAAAAAGATCGAGGGATCCCTGACCGGCGAAGAACGGGAAAACACCTTGAAGGAGGCACGGGAAGCGATTCTCAACCGAATGATCGACAACATCCTGATCGAACAGGAAGCGGTGAAACTGGGCATCACCGTTCAGGACGAGGAGGTCACGGGAACCATCAAGAATATCCTGTCCCAGAAAAATCTCACCATGGTCGATTTCGAAAATATATTGGAAAAAGAGGGCCTTTCTCTTGATGCGTATAAGAGGGAAGTGAAGGAGCAGATGACCCGCTCCCGCGTCATTCGGCGGGAATTGCGCGCCAACATTACCGTCAGTGATGAGGAAATCGGCGCATACTATACCCAGCACCGGGCGGAATACGAAGGCCAGACCGCCGTCCGCCTCAGGCAGATCGTTCTTTTCTTTCCGGAAAACGCCGATGATGGCGTCAAACGGAAGACAAAGGCAGACATGGAGGCGATTCTGAAACGGATTCAATCCGGTGAGCCCTTTGACAAGCTGGCCTCGCAGTTTTCCCAGGGCCCCACTGCCCGGGACGGCGGCGACATCGGTTTTGTCGAAAAGGGCGTCATGAATCCGGAAATGGAGAAAATCGCCTTTGCCATGGAACCGGGACAGGTAAGCGGCATCATCGAATCCTCCGTCGGTCTCTCCGTCATTACCGTGACGGAGAAAAGGGGCGGGGGATTGAAAGGAAGCGAGTCCGTCCGGGATGAAATCAAGGACAGGATCATCGACACCAAAATGGAAAAGAAATATGAAGAATGGATCGGGGATCTCAGGAAAAAGGCCCACATCACGCGAAAAAATTAGGCATAACGGCTTTTTACGCGCCTGGATAACTGTGTTTTCGGATACGGCAACCCCGATGCCCCGAGGTTTTAACCCGGGGCATCCCGTTTTTTCGGTATATTTTTATCAATCATGAATGTTATCAGAATAAAAGGCGCTTCCCAGCACAACCTGAAGCACCTGAACATCGACATTCCCAGGGACCAACTGGTCGTCATCACCGGTCTCAGCGGTTCCGGCAAGTCCTCCCTCGCTTTCGACACCCTCTATGCCGAGGGACAGCGGCGATACGTCGAATCTCTCTCCACCTATGCCAGACAGTTCATCGGCCAGATGGACAAGCCGGACGTGGAATCCATCGAAGGCCTGTCGCCGGCCATTGCCATCGAGCAGAGGACAGCCGGTCAGAATCCCCGTTCCACCGTGGGGACCGTAACGGAAATTTACGACTATCTGCGCCTTCTCTACGCCCGGATCGGTGTCCCCCACTGCTACGGGTGCGGACGGGAAATTCACTCGCAAACCATCGACATGATGGTGGATGCGGTTCTGGCTCTCCCGGACAAAACCCGTCTGACGATTCTTTCCCCTTTCATTCGGGGGAAAAAGGGAGAATTCCAGAAAGAATTCAAGAAATTGCTGAAAGACGGTTTCGTACGGGTTCGCGTCGACGGAGAACTCCGGGACCTCGCCGACGAGATTGTCCTGGAAAAACAGAAACGTCACGACATCGACGTGGTGGTCGACCGGCTGATCATGAAGGAGGGAATCCGCCGGCGGCTGCGGGACTCCCTGGAAACAGCGTCCCACCTGTCGGACGGACTGGTACGGATCGAACTCTCAGACGGCCGGGAACTTCTCTTCAGCGAACGTTACGCCTGCCCGGTGTGCGGCATCAGCATGCCCGAGCTTGCACCCCGGATGTTTTCCTTCAACAGTCCTTACGGAGCCTGTCCCGCGTGCAACGGCCTGGGAACACAGATGTACTTCGACGAAGACCTCATCGTACCCGACCCCGATCTATCCATCCGCGAAGGTGCCATCGCCCCCTGGTCCGGAAGAAATTCCGTTCATTACCATCAGATGCTCGACGCCCTCACCCAGCATTATGGCTTCGACATCAACATGGCTTTCCGCCAACTCCCCGAAACGGTCAGAAATGTCCTGTTGAGGGGTTCCGGGAAAGACAAGATCCAATTCTACCTGGATCGTCGCGGCCGCCGGCTTTTCTACGAAAAACCCTTCGAGGGGGTCATCGCCGAACTGGACCGGCGCTACCGGGAAACGACGTCAATCGCGGTCCGGATGGATCTCCACCGCTACATCAATACACAGGATTGCCCGGCCTGTCGCGGGGCCCGGCTGAAAAAAGAGAGCCTGTCCGTCACCGTAGGCGGGAAAAACCTTTACGAACTGTGCCGCCTCTCCATCCGCGAGACGGCACAATTCCTGGATTCGATCCAACTGTCAGCGCAGGAACGTTTCATCACGGAAAAGATCCTCAAGGAAATCGGGGAGCGGATCCGCTTTCTCATCGACGTCGGAGTCGATTACCTGAACCTGGCCCGGTCCGCCGGAACCCTCTCGGGCGGGGAAATGCAGAGACTCCGCCTGGCCTCCCAGATCGGCTCGGGACTCGTCGGGGTGCTCTATATTCTGGATGAACCGACGATCGGCCTCCACCAGCGAGACACGGAGCGCCTGATCATGAGCCTGAAAAGACTGCGGGACCTGGGCAATACGGTTCTGGTTGTGGAACATGACCGCGATATGATGATCGCCTCCGACCAGATCATCGATATGGGCCCCGGTGCGGGACTACAGGGAGGGTACGTTATTTTCCAGGGCACACCGGCGGAAATTCTCCGGAGTCCCGATTCCTTGACGGGTCTGTACCTCTCGGGAGAAAAGTCCATCGCCATCCCGGGCAGACGCCGCCCGGCCGGTGACAAGCGCATTCTCATTGAAGGCGCCTGGGAAAACAACCTGAAAAACATCGACATTTCCGTCCCCGCCGGTCTGTTCACGGCCGTGACCGGCGTATCCGGTTCCGGCAAGAGCACGATGATCATCGAGACCCTGTACAAGGTCCTGGCCCGACGCCTGACCGGAGAAAGGGGGGGGACGGCAAAAATCCGGCACATCAGCGACCTCGGAGGCATCGAGCGGGTCATCCTCATCAACCAGCAGCCCATCGGCAGAACCCCGCGGTCGAACCCGATCACCTACACCGGCATTTTCTCCCACATCCGCGATCTTTTCGTCAGGCTCCCCGAATCCCGCATCCGGGGCTACAAACCGGGCCGTTTCAGCTTCAATGTCAAGGGCGGAAGATGCGAAGCCTGCGAAGGAAACGGCCTCATCAAGATCGAGATGCATTTTCTCCCCGACGTGTACGTGACCTGCGAAACCTGCCGGGGTAAACGTTTCAATCAGGACACCCTGGAGATCCGTTACAAGGATAAGAACATTGCCGATATTTTAGACATGACCGTCGGCCAGGCCATTCCTTTTTTCGAAAATATCCCCGTTATCCGCTCTAAGCTTCAGTTCCTCTTCGACGTCGGCCTGGGTTACATTCGCCTGGGTCAGTCCGCCACGACCCTGTCGGGGGGTGAAGCCCAGCGGATCAAGCTCTCCCGGGAACTGGGAAAACGGGTCAACAGCAATACCCTCTATATTCTTGACGAACCGACCATCGGGTTGCATTTCGCCGATATCCAGAAGCTTCTGGATATTCTCATGCGCCTCGTCGACATGGGCAACACCGTCGTCGTCATCGAGCACAATCTCG
>CAZIPU010000004.1:0-27603 GCA_964541005.1 uncultured Syntrophales bacterium
GCGAATATCTGGGTGAAAAGATGCCGGACATGCCGGAAACACACAGCGTATCGGCCCCGAAAAAACAGGGGAAACCCCCATTTATGCCCGATAATCACGCCGCCCCGGCGGATCTCTGGCAGGAAAAAGCGGAAAAGTTCCTCGCCTGGTCCCAGGAATGTCTCCATAAAAATGCCGAAGTCCTGTCCTGGCTGGCGATTCGTGGCATCAGCCGGGAGACGGCGATCAATTATCGCCTGGGATGGAATCCGGGGGAAAAGGGAAAGGACATCTATCGCCCGCGCAAGTCCTGGGGGCTGTTAGAGGAAATGAAAGAAAACGGCAAGCCGAAAATGCTGTGGATTCCGGTCGGCCTGGTCATCCCCTACATTATCGACGGCGTCATCTACCGGTTGCGAATCCGCCGGCCAGAAGGCGAACCCCGGTATGGTCTCATTGCCGGTTCATCAATGTCCACCATGCTCCTGGGCCGTGGCCGGCGGGCGTTTGTGGTGGTCGAATCGGAGCTGGACGCGATTGCCGTATATGAGGGCAACACCTATGCCGGCGCGGCGGCCATGGGATCGGCCAGCGCGAAGCCGGACGCCGAAACGTATGCCGCCCTGCAGGGGGCGCTGCAGGTCCTGAACACCCTGGACTATGACACGGCCGGGCAGAAGCAGGTCAACTGGTGGGGTGAGAATTTTGAGCGATGCGACCGCTGGCCGGTGCCCCAGGGCAAGGATCCGGGTGAAGCGATCAAGATGGGGACGGACCTGAATAGTTGGATCAAGGCGGGGCTCCCGCCGGCGCTGACGATGGATGACGGTGCGGAGGAAAAAAAGGCGGCGGGGGAAACAAAGAGACCTGTTATTCCGGCCACGGCCCAGGAAGAGAAAAGGCCTCTGCAGGACCTCCATCCGTCGATCCTTGAACTCCGCCGCTTGCTCCTGGGAAACCCCAGCGTAAAGATCATCAACAGTGCGGAGAGGTTCACGATATTGCGCAACGGAAAATACGTTGGTGGACGTATTAACGAACTGGTCTTTCGTGTGCCGGTTGTGACGGATTACGTATTGAATCATCCCGCCGAGAAGATCGACGGGGAAAACCTTATTTATCAGGAGGAATGATGGCTCATACCGCAATAAAGAAAAAAATCATCCAGGCTGCAGACCTCTTTTGCGGCGCCGGTGGAACATCGAGCGGGCTTTATGATGCCTGTGGGAATCTCGGCTATGATCTACGGCTGGTCGCAGTGAACCACTGGGAGATCGCCATCGCCACTCACCAGGAGAACCATCCAGATGCCCTGCATATCTGCGCGACCATTGAGAGCGTCAACCCGCGCGAGGCCGTGCCGTCTGGTCACCTGAATATCCTTGTCGCGTCGCCGGAATGCACTCATCACAGCATCGCCCGCGGCGGAAAACCTGTGTCCGATCAACTCCGGGCTTCGGCCTGGCATATCCTGCGCTGGGTTGAGATGCTACGGATCGACAACATTCTGATTGAAAACGTCCGGGAGTTCCGCGACTGGGGACCGACCGGGTCGAACGGGAGACCGCTCAAGCGACGCAAGGGTGAGACATATCAGGCATTCCTGAATGCGGTCCGGTCCATGAATTACACCGTGGAAGACCGTGTGTTGAATGCTGCGGACTATGGGGATCCGACGTCCAGGAATCGCCTTTTTGTCATGGCGAGGCGCGGGCAAAAATCTATCGTCTGGCCGAAGCAATCGCACGGGGATGCGGCCGGTCCCGATCTCTTCGGAAATGAAGTAAAGCCGTATCGTACCGCCCGTGAGATAATCGACTGGAACATTCCCGGGGAAAGCATATTTCGGAGGAAAAAGCCGCTATCAAAGGCGACGCTGGCCAGAATCGCTGCCGGGATCAAAAAATTCGGCGGCGCCAATGCGGGGCCGTTCCTGGTTATGCTGTACGGGACAAACGACGCGCGTTCTGTTGACCGTCCCGCTCCGACGATCACCGCCGGAGGGAATCATATCGGTCTTTGCAGCCCGTTTTTGATTCACACGAATCATACCGGCGGGGATAGAACACACGATATCGATAAACCGGTTCCTACTGTGACCTGCGGACATCGCGGGGAAATGGCGTTGATCGAACCGTTTCTCCTGCAGCAGCAGTCGTGCGGGGCGCCGCGGAGCGTAGAAAGCCCGGTCCCGACGATCGCGACGAAAGGGGCGATCGCGCTTGTCGAACCATTTATCACCATCATGAAGGGCCAAAGCAAAGTCAGGGACATAGACAGCCCGGTCCCGACCATTACCACGAACCCACACCTGTACCTCTGCGAGCCGTTCATTACAAAATATTACGGGTGTGGGCAGGGCGCGGCAAGCATTAACCGGCCCCTCGATACCGTAACGACGAAAGATCGGTTCGGTCTGGTTGAACCGTGCAGTGATGGGAAAGAGGTATATGACATCCGTTTCAGGATGTTGCAGCCGCACGAACTGGCGGCCGCCATGTCGTTTGACGGAGACTATAAATTCACCGGAAATAAGACGGACCAGATCAAGCAGATCGGCAATGCCGTTCCGGTTCGGACTGCCGAAGCACTGTGCCGGTCTCTATTAACCAATTGAACGACAACAATGATGCAATGGGGGTAATAAATGAGCAAGAAAATTGACATTGAACATGGAAGGTACTGGGACGAACCGTGGTCCTTGATTGATGGTTGTACGCCCTGTTCTCCGGGGTGCGATCATTGCTGGTCTGCGGCGATGACAAAACGGTTTGAAAGTAAGAATGAGTGGGGCGATGGTGCGCTTGTCAGTGCATCTGGGCGGTTCAACGGGCATATAGTCTTCCATAAAGACCGCCTTTCCATCCCCATGGAGCGACGGCCGCCGACGGTCTTTGCGGTATGGAACGATCTCTACCACGTGGCGGTGCCGGATAAGTTTATAGCAAATGCATATCAGGTAATTAACGGAAATCCGAGACATACATTCTTGATACTCACCAAACGACCGGAACGGATGAGAGATTTTATCCTTAGGTGTGGTCCATGGTCGGGCTATGTAACCCACAATGGTCATGCCCCTCAAGGTTTTGGAGGTGATGGGTTTATCGTCGGGCAAGAAAAAGAAAAACTCACCGATGAGCACCGCTATGAAGGAAAAGAAAGAAAATCATACTGGCCACCTCCGAATTGCTGGCATGGCCTGACCGTCTGCAACCAGGAAGAGGCGGATTCAAAGATTCCCATCTTTCTCCAGGTCCCGGGAAAGAAATTCCTCTCGATCGAGCCGATGCTGGGGGCGGTTAATCTTACTCGCGTCCACTATAAAACCGTTCCGGGAGGAAATGAGGCGTACTTGAACGTGCTTACTGGTAAAGCTGCTGTTCCGTTCTCTACAATCCCCTGCGGGAAGGTCGACGCCGTCATCCTTGGCGGAGAAACCGGCCCCGGTGCGCGTCCTATGCATCCCGACTGGGTGCGATCTGTGCGGGATCAATGCGCGGAGTCCGGCGTGAGCTTTTTCTTTAAGGGATGGGGCGCATGGAAGGGAGCAGCTTATTTTGACAAAGCGGGGAATATGGTTCCTGGATCACACATGACAAGCCGAACTTTGGATGGCCGGATGCATGACGATCTTCCGTGGGTGATAAGATGAGTGCGAATCACAATCTAAAAACTGATCCAGAGGTATTCCAAGCGAGTTGGGATGGATTGAAGACGTGGGAGATCAGGATAAACGACAGGGATTTTCAAGTCGGAGACAGCCTTTGCTTACTGGAGACACATCACACCGGGGAACAGATGGCAGCCGGATCACCCCTAATCTTCACCGGTCGGATGATTGATGTGGATGTAGTCTATATTCTTCCTGGACCGACATACGGTTTGTCAGACGAATGGGTAATTATGTCATGGGTTGAAGTTATGAGGGCTAACGGATGACCGCCTTCCACCTGATCACCATCATCCTGACCGTCGCCTCACTGATCGGCGTCGTCCTGAACATCAAGAAGCGGCGGGAGTGCTTCTATATCTGGGCGGTGACGAACGCGGCCTGGACGTTCATCGATTACCACCAGGGTGTTCCGGCCCAGGCAGTCCTGTTCTTCGTTTATTTCCTGCTTTCTGTCTGGGGGATCTGGGAGTGGAAAGGAGAAAAGGCGAATGCAGATTGAAACCCTGCCCTTATCCATCTTGCGTACACCGGACTGGCATCCGCGCAAGCGCCTGCAGTTGGGTGATGCTGAATACGAACGTCTGAAGAAATCTATACTGGAATTCGGCTATGTGGATCCCCTCGTCTGGAACCGGAGGACCGATAATCTCATCAGCGGGGATAAGCGCCTGATGGTCCTGCTCGAACTGGGATATGAAGCCGCGGAAGTGTCCGTTGTCGATCTGACGATCGAAAGGGAAAACGCCCTGCGGATCGCCCTGAACAATCACGCCGGTGTTTGGGATATGCCTCTGCTTAAGGACATGATCATCGAGCTGGAGGCCTGCGATATCGATATCGAGTTGACGGGATTCAGTCAGGCGGAGGTCGAGAAGCTCCTGGGGCGTGGCGTCGTGGAAGACGATTTCGACGCCGAAAAAGAAGCGGAGAAGATCCAGGCGCCGGTGTCCCGTTGCGGCGATATCTATCAGCTCGGAAGGCATCGACTCATGTGCGGCGATTCGACGTCGGCCGCCGACATGGACCGGCTCATGGATGGCGTGAAAGCAGACATGGTGTTCACCGATCCGCCGTATAACGTGAATTACGGCGCCACCATGAAGGACAAAATGAGGACGAAGGTATCGAAAGAGAATGCCGGCAGGAAGATACTGAACGATCACTTCAAGACGAAAGAAGGATTCTACCTGTTTCTGCGGGCTGCGATTGCATCATTTAAGCCCTACGTGAAAGGCGACGTCTACGTCTGCATGTCCAGCTCCGAGCTGCATACCCTGCAGAGGGCCTTCTGGGATTGCGGCGGGCATTTCTCGACGTTCATCATCTGGGTCAAAAATCATTTTACCATCGGCCGGGCGAATTATCAGCGCCAGTACGAGCCGATCCTTTACGGCTGGTTCGAGGGATCAAGCCATTACTGGTCCGGGGTTCGCAACCTGGGCGATGTGTACGGCAGAAACCAGGTTTCCCTGGATGGAGACGGAGTTCCCCTGGTGCGCGTCGAGGCCTGCGGGATCGAAAGCGACGTCTGGGATTTTGCGAAGCCGGTCAAGAGCAAGGAACACCCGACCATGAAACCGATCGCACTATGCGCCCGGGCAATCCGGAATAGTTCAAAACCCGGGGAAACAGTCCTGGATGCCTTCAGCGGATCAGGAAGCACATTGATCGCATCCGAGCAGACGGACCGGACATGTTACGCAATGGAACTGTCGGAAGTATATTGCGACGTCGATGTCAAACGGTGGGAACAGTTCACGGGGAAACGGGCGGAACTGATCCATCGTGATTAAATGGAGAAGCGGACAGTATTCTTGAGGGGCGGCAACCCCGGAAGAACCTGTGTGGGGCACAGGGCGAAAGCGCTACCATCCGCATGAGGGTCATTAACAGAAAAGGAGCCTCATGTAAATGGAAGAGAAAACATACGTAGGTCCGGAAACGGAGATGATAGACAAAGCGTCTTTTGAAAAACTGATCGACGGGCAGCCGGACGAAATCCGGAAAAGGGGGATCCTGTTGTTCAATGGCATGGTGAACAGCGCCGTCGAATATCAGAAGTCATCAACGGCAACGAATCTCCGGAATTGGGAGACGGCGCAAGCAGCCATGAAGAAATTCGAATCACAGATCACCGGAGAAGAAAATAGCGATAGGTTTGAAACCGTCGCCGATGTCCTGGATTATCTGGCCGGATCCGGTTGGAAGGTGACACAAACCAGTTTGTACCGGCACCAATCGCAGGGGAAAATCCTGCCGTCGGTTGATGGGAGCTATCGGCAAAAGGATGTAGATAAATATGCCAAAACTTGGCTGAAGCAGAAATCGACCGGAAAGAAGATTAGCGAGAAGACAGACGAGCTGCAGCGGAAGAAGTTGGAAATCGAGCTGGAAAACCTTGAAATAGATCACAAGCGAAAAGCATTCGCTTATGCAAAAGACCAGGAGAAATACATCCCGCGAGAACAGTTGGAAATCGAGCTGGCGACGCGGGCTGGGATTCTGGATGCGGGTCTCAGGCACTGGATTCAATCCAGAGCGGCGGAATGGATCCGGACTATGGGCGGGGACATGAAAAAAACGGGAGACCTGATCAATCTTATGAGCCGTGATCTGGATGAGCATATCAATGGATATGCCCGTCAGATAGAGTTTCAGGTCGTCGTCGAGGCGGATCAGGATGGAGAAGATGAACAGGATCATGGATAGATATCCCAAGATGATTGATCATGTTTTTTTGGCGATGATTGATGAGTGGCGCGTTCGATCATTTTTGCCGCTATGCGATGACCATCTGGCATATTCTGATGATGTTGACGATATGTTTTGTCGAGTGTGCCCGCTTGCACCATATGCTCATCCAATGGTGCGTAGTCAATGGGACAGATATTCTTACGATAAGCTATGCACTTTGACTGTTATTAAAACCGGTATCGTTAAGCTAAAGGAAATCTTTGATTTTCCGGGCGGATGTGGCAGCTTTGATCCACAGTCGGATTATACAAAAGCAAAGAGTTTGCTCAAAAAACTATCGATGGTACCATTAAAATGCTGACCACCATCCACATCCCCCGCACCGCGCCGTGGCTTCCGCCGTCGATCCTGGAGAGACCCGGGGAGATCCGTCATCGCGTCCGTTTTTCGGAGCCGGAGCGGAAAGTTTTCCGTAAACGCAAGAAGATCCCTGTTTCCCGGTGGGCTGAGCAGCACCGTTATGTCACCATGTCGGTCCTGCCGGGCAAATGGAAAAACGATGTAACGCCCTACCTGGCCGGGATCATGGACGCCTCGTTTTTTCCATCTGTCCGGACGATTATCATCTGCAAGGCTCCCCAGGTTGGCGGCACGGAAGCGATTTTGAATTGCCTGGGGTATGCCATCGACCGCGACCCGGGACCTGCCCTCTGCGTTTATCCGGATGAAATGACAGCTCGGGAAAATAACCAGGACCGTATCCAGCCGATGATCAAGCAAAGCCCAACACTGCGCGGCTATATGACCGGTATCGGTGATGATAATTCGATGTCCAAAATCAGCCTGCAGCATATGCCGATTTACATGGCCTGGGCGCGATCGGCTGCAAGGCTGGCGAATAAGCCGATTCGTTACGTTATCTTTGATGAGACGGATAAATACCCGGCCGTCGCGGGTAAAAAGGAAACGGATCCCATTTCCCTGGGCGAAGCGCGGACAATCACCTACCGGCATAACTGCAAAATATGGAAGATCAGCACGCCGACGACGGAGGAAGGGTATATCTGGAAAGCCCTGAAAAAAGAGGCTCAGGTGGTTTTCGATTACTGGGTCAAATGTCCGGCCTGCGGGAAGATGCAAAAAATGGTCTTTAGTCAGATTAAATGGACTCACAGGACGGAACCGGACCGGGATGGTAAATGTCATTCCGAGGATCCGGAAACCATCGAAGCGGAAAAACTGGCCTGGTACGAATGTCCCCATTGTCAGGTCCAATGGAACGATTACGATCGGGACACAGCCGTCCGATATGGACATTGGCGGGACCGGAAAATGAATATGGAAATAACGGAATACCTGAAAATGCAACAGCCGATAAAAATCGGCTTCCACATTCCGTCCTGGCTGTCCCGGTTCGTATCGCTTTCATCCCCCGCAGCTTCGTTCCTTCGAGGCCAGAAGGATCTGAACCAATTCAAGGATCACCACAACAAGCACGCCGCCGAACCATGGAAGCGAATCATCATATCTAAGGATGAGGACGAGGTCCTTTCCGCCAGATGTGATTTACCTGCCCAGGTCGTTCCGGAAGATGCTCTGGCGCTGACGTGTGGTATCGACAGTCAGAAAAGCGGATTCTGGTTCGTTGTTCGGGCCTGGTCGTCTATGCTGACGAGTTGGAATATCCACTATGGATTTCTTGCAACCTGGTTTGATGTTGAGAGATTGCTTTTTGAGACGACTTACCCGGTCGGAAACACCGGAAGATCCATGCGTATCTTCCGGGCGCTCTTGGATACGGGCGGCGGAAAGAAATATGATGATATGTCCATGACGGAAGAATCATATTTCTGGCTGATTAATAACCGAGGCCGCGGTGG
The DNA here is from genome assembly GCA_964541005.1 of uncultured Syntrophales bacterium. Taxonomy (GTDB): domain Bacteria; phylum Desulfobacterota; class Syntrophia; order Syntrophales; family JAAYKM01; genus JAAYKM01. Next base: position 8,230 of record CAZIPU010000004.1, read on the forward strand.
GTCCGCTCTCTGGGGAGCAAAGGGATCGAGTACGCCCCTTCCGGGAATGCTGCACATCGGGAATGAAATATTGTCCACCCCCAGCGGGAAGAAGCTCCCCGATGGATTGCGGCTGATTATTGTCGATACGGACAAGGCCAAAGACCAGTTTCATTATCGCCTTCAGCTCGCGGCGAAACCCGACACCCGGGACCTTCCCGGCGCTGCATTTCTGCATGCCGGCACGGGAACCGACTATGCGGCCCAGATCCTGGCGGAACAGAAGCAGGTCGATGAGCGTGGAAACGAAGTATGGGTAAACGAACATCAGCGGCCGAACCACCTGATCGATTCAGAATGCCTGGCGGGTGCCTGTGTAGAGATGGAATTCCCCGGGGGCGGTCTCCGTCTCCTGGCGGAAGTGGCGAAGCAGATGGAGGAAAATCAGGAAGAGGAACAAAGACCAGCGCGCCCGAGACGTGCAAAACATAACGACAACCGGAGGTGGTAAGAGTGGAAGAAACGACAGCATTGGGCGGAATGACATCAATCAGGGAGTTTTGCAGAAGTATCAATCTTCAGTGTTCGGAATCGACGATCATCTCTCTGATCAAAGAATGTGACTTTCCCGCACGCAAACTCAGAGGGCAATGGACAAGTGATAAAGTACTGATAAAAAAATGGCACGTCGGATTCGTATCCGGAAACAATGGGCAAACGGAGGATAAATCTCAAAAAGTGACGACGAAAAGTTCTGATAAGACAATAAAGAGGGTAAAACGACGTTGACCCGCATCGCAAAATAAACTATAAGGCTAATCGTTAAGTTCTTAAACAGTCTGTTTGTAAGCATGGAATAATATGGATATCTGGGGGAAGTGCCATGCATAAAGAATACAAATCCTATCGAATCTATTCTCGGTAGGATTTTTTGTTATGCCGGTTGTAAAAAATATTAGGTGATTTTCTGAATGAGCGAACCAAGAGAATTTAGAGACCCGGTGTTTAATTTTATCAGCCTTACCGGAATCGAAGCTGAGATCGTCAACACGTCCGTATTCCAAAGATTGAGAGGCATTCGCCAACTTGCTTTTGCCAACTTGGTCTATCCAGGTGCATTGCACACACGATTTGAACATTCGTTGGGCGTTTGTCATATCGCCGATCGGATGGCTACCACACTTGATATTTCCCGTGAGGATAAGGACCTTCTACGCCTCAGTGCTTTGCTTCATGATATAGGGCATGGACCATTTTCACATATCTCTGAAGATATTCTCGAAATTTATTCAGATCGAGCCACATCCCAAAATACCTACAAGATTCATGAAGCCATAACAGCCGATATTATTAGAAACAACGAAGAGTTAAACAGACATCTGCGGAGAACTGATCCGGAGAAGATTATTAAGATTCTGGCATCCGGATATGGTGATCCTATACTGCATTCCATCGTATCAGGACCGATCGATGCTGATAAACAGGATTATCTTCTCAGGGATAGTTACTTTTGTGGTGTAAAGTATGGTGTATTTGATTTAAGCCAGCTACATCGAGAGTTAAAATCGAAAGAGGATGAGATCAATGACAAACATTTGAGGATCGGCAAAGACGGCATTCATGCTCTGGAACAATTCGTTCTTGCCAAGTATTATATTACAAACCAAGTTTATCGGCACCGTGTAAGGCTGATAACCGATCAAATGTTGATCCGGGCCATTAATCGAGGAATTGATCATGATCACATCGAAGAATTGCAGAAACTCTATACATATAAACCTGACAATTCTGAATATTTGAACGAATATCTCAGCTGGGACGATTCAAAATTCATGGTGGTTTTAACTGATAATCATTTCAAAGGAAAAGAATGTCACACGCTTTTAACCTGTTTGAAGAATAGAAATTTATTAAAAAGAATATATCAAAAACCAATTAAGGAACTGTCAGAAACCTGCCGGGATTCGCTTTTTGGCATTTCTCAACCAATGAACAAAGAGATGAGATCAGAACTTGAATCTCACTTATGGGAACCAATTCGCAGTGTTGTCTCTCAAAACGAAGGAGTAACGTGTTTTTCAGACAATCCGGCTTTTCTTATTGTTAATGCTTACTCAATTAAATCGGCTCGCGAAATGTCCAGGAATGATGAAGCATCTATTACCGTTGACCGAGGCTTCAAAGCTCCCTCGACTTTTGAAGAGGAATCGACTCTCTTTAACTCCATCAATGAAAAACTCAATCAGGCATTTATTGAAATATATGCTCCGATAATGTATGAAACAACTAATGCAAGGGCGAAGTTCCATCAAGCCATGGACAATGTCATAACCAAAGAAATTGAGAATTTTTTCCAAGGAGCTAAAAATGCAGACACGTGATTTTGTATTATTTACCCACGGTGTATTCGCAGACCAAGGAATAAAGGGTCGCACGGCTCTTCAGAAGATTGTGTATTTTTTATCCGTATTTACGGAAGAAGATATGGGGTACGCACCCCATTTTTATGGTCCTTATTCTTCGAAAGTCGCCGCAGCCAACTCTGAATTAAAGGAATTAAATTTTATAAAAGAATACGTGAGCGTATATGGCTATAGCAGCCAGGGCTTTGAGATGATGAAATATGATTACTCCTTAACAGATGATGGCCAAAAGCTATTGGAGCGGAAGAAGAAACTCTTTCATGGCGAATGGGACAGAATGTCGGCGATTGCGGATAAAATTAAAGCAGCCGGTGATTTAGGTTATATGGAACTCGCCATGGCGGCAAAGGCGCACATTATCCTTAAGCGAGAAGGAGGCAATGCCAATCTGGCAACCATCAAGAATAAAGCCAAACAACTTGGCTGGTCGATTGATGATGGCGACCTCGATAATGCGTTAACCTTTTTAGAGAAGATAGAACTCGTATCATGGCATTAAGATAAGTTTGAACGAAATCTATCGATTAGTTGAGTTGCTGAGGCCCCTTTCCGGGGCCTCTTTTTTTACCCTGTCAACCTTAAAAATACCCCAAAAACACCTAAAAAATACCCAAAAAACCCTTAAAAACACCTCAAAAACCCTCAGATTTCCGTAAGGCCGAAAAACCGCCCTTATAATGGTCCCAAAAGAAAGGGGCCACTCGAGTGAAAACAACCGCCGAAAGAATCGCCGAATACGAGGCAGCCGAAACCGAATGCCTGAAAGCGCAGCAGCTCGGGAAGGGAGACATGAACCTGATCCGGGCACAGCTCAAGGAGATCCGCGCCGCCCTGAACGACTTGTACGAGCAATACTCGATCGAGCAGGGCACCGTTGTTACCCGCACCTACGCCGGACAGGGAGGAAGCCGATGAAGATGAGGCGAATTGTTAACGGATTCATGGCCCTTGCCAACCGCATTGCCGACCGGTATTCCGCCGCCATCGCCCACGAAGTGGCCCTCCGTCGCCATCGCCGTATCCTCTCCGGGCGGTCCATGCAGTATGCCGCGGCGAAGACCAATCGTCTGACCGGTACCTGGACAACGTATCTGCCGAATGTCAACGATATCATTTCCGCTTCTTCCCCTGCCATCAGGGCCCGCGTGAATCAGCTTACCAGGGATTTCCCCTACTTCGCGCGGGCACTGGACACTATCGTCGATTATACGGTTGGACCCGGCATCATCTATCAGAGCCGCGTCAAGCTGTCTAACGGCAAACTGGACAAAAAGCGGAACCAGGTCATCGAGGACGCCTTCAAGTGGTGGGCGGACGAAGCCGATGCCGCCGGGAAACTGCATTATTATGAAATCATGCGCCTGGCAAAGCGCCAGGAAGCGGAAACCGGGGAATTTCTCATTGTCAAGGTTGCGTCGAAAGATCGAAACCGCTATCTGCCCTTCGCCCTGCAGATTTATGAGGCGAACTGGCTGACATCCTCGCATGACAGCTACGGCGCCGGAGGAATCGGCATATCGGCCCAGCCGGGCGAAACAGAAACCCGCCAGGGCATCGAATACGAAAAGCGGACCGGCCGAGTCATGGCTTACTGGTTCCAGGATCCCTACTACGGCGGGGATGCGGTGCGTATTCCGGCCGACCAGGTCATACACGGTTTCGATGCGCAACGCCCCCAGCAACTGCGCGGCATGACGCGGCTGGCCCCCGGTGTGCTTCTTGCCCATGATCTGCACGATTACATGGGCGCGGAGATCGACGGGGCCAAGTTTGCCGCGAAGTTCCTGGCGTTTATCAAAAAGGAAAAACCAGGCCTTGGCCAGGGACTGAACGGCCTGGGAGTCGGCACGGTGACAAAGGAAACCGGGACGGACGGCGTCACAAGATACATCGAGGATATGGAGAACGCGATCGTCGAATATCTCAAGGCCGGCGACGATATCGTATTGGCAAAATCGGAGCGACCCGGCACCACCTTTACCCCGTTCGTGCGTCTGCTGCTTACCATGCTTTCCGTTACATCCGGCGTTCCCTATGAGATTCTGACGGGCGACTACCAGGGGCTCAATTTCAGCACGGCCCGGATCGTCCGGAACGATTTCCAGCAGCAGCTCCGCCCGATCTCCATCCGGCATATCCGACAATTCGGGCTCTCCACACAGCGGACGGCTCTGGATTGGGCCGTGATGACCGAAAAGGTAAAGCTGCCCGGTTACTTCCAGAATCCCCGCCATTACTGGGAGAGTGAATGGCAGCCCCCCGGCATGGATGCCGTTGATCCTCTGCGGGAAGCAAAGGGCCAGGTCGAGGCTATACGCGCCATGCTGAAATCCCCCCAGGAAGTGGCACGCGAACGCAGCCGGGATCTGGAGGATATCTACAGGGAGATTGCGGAGGCGATAGCCCTGGCGAAAGAATATGGACTGGAATTTGACCTGTCAAAGGTGGGTACGGCGCTGGCCGGCAACCCCGCCGCGATCATGAAGGAGGACTGACCTATGCCGAAAAGTAAGAAAGTTGCGATGAATTACCGGTCCGCAACCATTGCGCCCGGCAGGCCCGACGGGCCGTCAACGATAGACGAGGCAACCAGGTCCGTCGAAATAATCCTGACCACGGAGACCCCGTCCCGCATCTATGACTGGGAGCGCGGCATCGTCAACGAGGTACTTTTGATGTCCGGGGCGATCATTCCGGAAAGCCGTCAAGTAGTCATGCTCGACGCTCACAGCCGGTACGAGACGGCCTGCATTATCGGCTCCGCCCGGGACATCGAAACGAAGGGTCAGGAAATGACAGGCCGCGCTTATTTTTCGACTGCTCCGGAAGCCGAAAGCCCCTGGGTCAAGACGAAGGAAGGACATCTGACGGATTTTTCCGCCGGTTATAACCCGGTTGAATCCACCTGGATACCGGAAGGGCAAACCCAGGTCATCGAGGGGAAAAAATATGAAGGACCTTTGCTGGTCACGACGAAATGGATCTTGAAGGAAATATCGGCGGTCCCCATCGGCGCCGATGAAAACGCAAAGGCGAGATCGGAAGTAACAGACGAACCCAAGGAGGAAACACACATGGACAAGAAATTGAGAGCATTTTTGGAAACAAGGGGCCTGCCCTCGACGGCTACGGAAGAGGAAGCCTGGGCGTTTTTGGAGAGGATGGACACCAAAGAGGAAAAAAAGCCGCCTGAAGGGGAAGATCCGGGCAAGGAGCTGGAAAAGGCCCGTGCGGAGGCGACCGGCCAGGAAAGGGAACGCATCCGTGAAATTGATGCCATGCTGGAGCGGTACAACTGCCAGGATATGGCCCGGGACCTGATCGTCGGGGGCAAAACGGTATCTGCTGCCCGCGAAGCTGTCATGGACAAGATTTTTGAGAGATCGAAGAATCCCGGGTATTCCGGCATACAGATGGGGCTGGATGAAAAAGACAAGTTCCGCTCGGCTGCAAACGACGCCCTGTGGCTCCGTGCAGGCCATGCCATTCAATCCCCCGCGCCGGGTGCACAGGATCTGCGCGGCTATACCATGGTCGAAATGGCCCGTGAATGCCTGCGCATGTCCGGCATCCGTTATTCGGGGAGCGTCAAAGAGATGGTCGGCCGCGCCCTGACCAGCTCCGATTTTCCGAATATCCTGGCGAACCTGGCCAATAGATCCATGCAGGCGGGATGGAATGGGGCACAAGAGACCTGGCCCATCTGGGCCGGTACCGGCTCCGTCTCCGATTTCAAGCTCCACTACGACAACGCCCTGTCGGAACATGACGATCTGGAAGAGGTGGGCGAAGACGGAGAAATCAAATACGGGAAGTTTACCGAAAAAACCCCGGAAACCTATCGCGCGGTGACATACGCGAAGAAGTTCCGGGTTACGCGCGTTGCGATCATCAACGACGATCTGAGCGCATTGACTGAACTGCCGGCCAAGAGGGCGGAAGCGGCAAACCGCAAGGTCGGCGATGTCGTTTATGCCGTGATTACCGGGAATGGCAACATGGGCGACGGCTACGCGATTTTCGACGCGACGCATCATAAGAACGACGTCGTGACGTCGGGTCTGCTGGGTGTGCCCGGTGTAACCACCATCGCCGAAGGTATCCGGGCGATGGGCGTACAGAAGGACATTGGAGGGAAACGCCGCTTGAACATCCGTCCGGAATTCTTCCTGGCTCCGAAGGCCCTCGAAGGTTCCAGCGAGGTCTTTTTCAAGTCGGATCGGTTTGGATCCAATGAAGCGTCTACCCGTGTCAATCCCTATTCCGGCGATTACTTCACGCGCGTCTATGAATCGCGTCTGGATGATGATTCCGTGACAGCCTACTATCTGCTTGGCCAGAAGGGAAAAACGGTCAAAGTGGTTTTCCTGAACGGTGTGCAGGCTCCCATCATGGAAATGCAGCAGCCTGGTTTTACGATTGAGGGCTTTGAATACGCCGTTGCCATCGATGCCGGCGCCTATGCGGTGGATTACCGGGGCATGTGGCGAAACGAGGGCGCGTAAATCGATAACCGGGATAACGGCAATATTTGACGAATGACGGGCCGGATGAGACCGGCCCTCCAGAACAGGAGGAAAGCAGCATGGCTACCAATAAAATACAGGACGGGGTGAAACTGAGATTGACCGTCGGATCGACCGTGAAGTCGGGTGATCCGGTCATTGTGGGTAATTTCCGTGGCGTGGCGCTGACCGATTATGCCGCGGCGGATGGAAAATCAACGGTCGATACGGAAGGCGTTTATGACCTGTCTGTCAAGGGCGTCGATGACGCCGGAAACAGCGCCGTATCCGAAGGCGACAAAATTTACTACGTGGCGGCGGATACTCCGGTGCTTTCCAAAAAGAAATCCGGGAAATTCTACGGAACGGCAGCTGCAGCGGTCGGCTCCGGGCTGACGGCGACGATCGGCGTCAAGCTGGCCCAGGGTGTGTCCCTGGATGACGGCAATCCGGTCATTGTCGAGGCGGGAACCTATGAAGTGCCTGCATCTCCGGCACCGAGCACGACGATTACCATCACGACCACGGCGGCTGTTCTGGCCACGGACCAGGTCCTGGTCTCTCCCAGGGTGGACACGGCGGCAAGCCCGATATCAAACGTCCTGTCCGCGGTGCCCCAGGCCTCGCCGGATGCGATTATCGTTACGGTCGATGCGGCACCGAGCGCCGGCGATAAGTTCGATTACGTCGTTATCAGGGCTTAATGAAGACTGGAACGGCAAAGCGTAAGGAAGAGGCTGAGAAAGCGAAACGCCGAAAGAGAAAGAAACGATGAGTTTACGATCTTCCATGCTGGCCGCCTTGCCCGGTGCTTTTCAGGATCTGGGCGAGGCGGCCGTTTACACCCCCGATGGCGGGCAGCCGGTGGCCTGTCATGTGTTCATCGAATTCGATGTATCGCTGGAGCCGGACGGCATGACAACCCAGGCCTGGCAGAGGGCCACGGTGATCGAGGCCCTTCTGTCGGAACTGGGCAATGCGGAACCGAATAAGGACGATATCTTCGTTATTGCGAGCGGTGATGGGGCCGGGATCTACAAAGTGATCCGCATCCTGGAAAACGATTCGATCACGGTCAAGATGGCGGTGAAGTGATGGGTATTCTGGCTGTCAATATCAGTGAAACGGACCGGGTGAAGGTCATGAACCTGCTCTCCGGAGTCAAGAACGGCCCCCAGCGGGTCTTTGTCCGTTCTCTGAACAAGACCTTGACGGGTGTCAGGACGGATGCCTCGGCGCAGATCCGGACGGAGCTGAACGCAACGAAGAAAGCCGTTGATGCCACCTTCAAGATCCAAAAGGCAACCGCCGGCAACATGACCGCAGCGATCAGCAGCACGGGTAAGCCCCTGCCGCTTTCCGAATTCACCGGCACCCGCCAGACGAAAACAGGCGTTTCGGTTTTGATCAAAAAAGGCCGGAAGCGGGAAACGATACCCGGTACATTCATCGCCAAAATGAAAAACGGTAGAGAAGGAGTCTTCTGGCGGACTTGGCATGGTGAAAAGCGCAAAAGGGGATCAATGGAGAAAGCGATCAACCGCCAGGGTTATGCCTGGAGCAGCAGATCGCAGCGTTTTATTCCCATGGCGGCCCTTCCAAAACGCTACCGGTTGCCGATCACGCAGCGTTTTTCATCCAGCATCCCCGATGTGTTCGGCAACGAGCCCATCATGAAAGAAGTGCTGGCAAAGGCGAACGAACGGCTCCACACAAACCTGGAACACGAACTCAGATATGAGCTTGAGAAACTGAAATGAGCGATACGATCCGGGAAAAAATCATCCGGCAGATCGCCGACCGCCTGGCTGTGATCACGCTGGCAAACGGCTACGCGACGGACATCGGCGCGAACGTAAAACGGGCCAGAAAGCATCTGGATGAATCCGAACTCCCCGCCTGTGTAATCCATCCGCAGCCGGAGACTCCCGAATTAAAATACGGCCAATCCTACCAGACCATGCCGGTCCGGATCGAGGGGATTGTAGAATATGGAGACGCGGATCCGTCGGCTGTTTCCGAACAGATCCTGGGCGATCTGATCAAGGCCGTGACCGAGCAGCCGGGCACGGAGACGAGCCCGAATACCGGATGGGTCCGCTCACCGCAATATGACGAGTCAATCCATTACAAAGGCGGCGGTACGGACGAATACCCGGATGAGGAGCGCCTGACCGTCGGAGCCGCCGTGCAGATCGAAGTCGTTTATGCCACGAAAATCGGAGATCCGTACGCGCAATGAAAACGAGTCGAAGCGAATACCTCATCGTAACCGGATCGCATCCGGATGTCCTGAATGAAATCATGGATATCCCGGTCGTCTGGCAGGCGGATTTCCTGGCGGTAGGCCTCGATGCGGTCAACAAGTACCATTTCCCGATCCGCTACATGGCGACCTATCACCCGTCCGACATCGTGCCGGCGCGGGAGCGGCGCAAGAAGTACGGAGGGAACACGGATTACGAGGTGATCTCGCATCAACAGCACCAGGGCGAAGTCCACCTGATCATCCCCTTCGAGCCCCCGACCGGATCCAGCTCCCTGCTGGGTACGCTGGCGGGTCTGAAAATGGGATACCGGAAGATCATTCTATGCGGGTGCCCCCTGCAGGGGGCGAACGATCAGAATCATTCATACGAAATCTACCGCGATGGCTGGCGGGCGCAATACGATAAAATCAGGGATTACGTGCGATCTATGAGCGGTTGGACCCGCGAGCTGCTCGGCGCACCCACGGAGGAATGGCTGAATGGATAATTTGTATGGACAGGTTAAGAAACATTTCGAGCGCGTCTGGGATCCGGACGGACAGGGCCAGTATCGCCTCGGCTCCCCCGGACAGCGCCTTGCTCCGCGTTTTGTCGGGTATCTGCCCGAAGGCGCGGTCATCAATGAATACGGATCAGGGACCGGACGGCCTGCCGTTGCTATCAAGGCCTTGCGGCCCGATGTGCGGATCCACATGATCGACATCGCCGAAAACGCCCTGGAGCCGGCAGCGCGTGAGCTGATCGGTCACGGCGTCGATCTGACGATCGCCGCTCTCTGGAATCTGCCGGATCGGTTCCCCGTTGCGGATTGGGGCTATTGCATCGATGTCCTGATGTGCGTCGTTCCGGAGAAGCTGGACGCGATCATCTCGGAAATCCGGCGAACCTGCGACAACCTTTTCGTCCAGGTTTACGACTGGGACGATGTGCGTCTGGGCGTGAACTACACGACGATCAAGGAGGGCCCGGACTGGTGGAGGGCGAAATTCGCCGAACACTGGACGTCCGTCGAGCGCCTGGAAAGCAGGGAAAACGAGCGGCGGTACATTTTCGTCTGCAGGAGTTGAAAATGAGGGAGAAGTGGCTGGCGGGCATGGCCCGGAAACATAACTGGAAGGCGGGCGCGGAGCTGGGGATCTGGTACGGCCGGACTTTTTTCCACCTGCTGGACAACGTCCCGGAGTTGACGATGATCGGCGTGGATATCTGGATCCCGACGAAATTCGGTCATCATGAGAACCAGGCGGAAAACAGGCGTGGCGTGCTGGCCAGGGTCGATGAATACGGCGGCCGGGCGATCATCTATGAAGAGCCGACCCTGGAGGCGGTGAAGCGAATCCCGGATAAAAGCCTGGATTTCGTATTTGTGGACGCGGCGCACGATTATCAGAGCGTCTGGGACGACATTGCGGCATGGGCTCCGAAGGTCAAGGACGGCGGATATATGACCGGGCACGATATCGACATGAAGGACGTGGCGAAGGCGGTCTATGGGATTTTCCCCTACGCCTCGGCCCCGGACAACTCGGATTGCTGCTGGTATGCGAGGGTATGAACATGGCGAAGAAAAGAGAAATGGAAAAGTCAACACCGGTTTTGACGGTCGTCTGCATCAAGCAGGGGCCGCTCTACGGCGCGGAGTACGTCAACATCCTTTACAGTATGGTGGAACGCAACCTGAGCGTTCCGCATGAATTCGTCTGCTTTACCGACGATCCGGAAGGCCTGCAGGCCGGCATCCGCTTTTTCCCGCCGCTTAGCGACCGGCCCGGCTGGTGGAGTAAAATGGAACTTTACCGCGAGACTATCCCGGGCGTGAATACGCCGCGGATCCTCTTTCTGGATCTGGACGTGGTCGTCACGGGAAGTCTGGATATTGCCGTAAGGCATGGGTTCGATTTCTGCCTGATCCGGGATTATCCGGCGGGCATGTTCCCGGATGCGGACGAGCGGAGCTGTCACGGCAACACGTCCGTGATCCTGTTGACCGTGGGGAGCCGGACGCAAATCTACAATGCCTACGTCGAGGCCGGCCGTCCGGAAACGCCGGGCGGGGACCAGGAATGGGTCAACCGGCATTTTATCGGGGAATTTGTCTTGTTCCCGGATGAATGGATGCGGAGCTACAAGCTGCACAACCTGCAGGACGGCCTGACGGAGGGCTGCAAGGTTGTCATGTTTCACGGCAGGCCCAAACCGCCGGAGTGCGGCGGATGGGTAAAGGAATACTGGAAATAACAAACCAACGAACAGGAGGAAACACCCATGTCGGCAGAAAACGCAAAAATACAGTATGAGAGCGGTCAGTCCCTGGTCAACTTCGTTGCCCTGACGGATCAGGGAGACCATAAGGATTTTCGCAGCGCGGACAATTTCTGGAGCAACCGCAGCGGTTACAACCCCGATGTCAAGCCGAACGGACTGGCCACGGGCGGTCTGATTACACCCGCCATTTCCGGCGGTTCCGACAAGGTGGACGTCGCCGCCCTGACCTGCTATCTGGCCGGAATCGAAACGACCGTCAACGCGGCTGCAGACCAGACCATTACCAGGCCGACCGGCGGATCTCCGTTGAATACCCACAACAAGTCATCCGTCACGGTCACGTCGGCTGGCGCGATCGCCATTGTCAAGGGCACGGACGGCACGAGCTGGAGCGACACCCGCGGCGCGGCGGGCGGTCCTCCCTGGATCCCGACGGGCAGCATCGAAATCTGCCAGGTGCACCTGTCCTCGGCCGGTGCCGGCGTCATCACGGACGACGAAATCGTCGCCATACCGAACTCTTCCCAGGAACAGTACAATTTCCCGGCCTGGGCGGAACATCGTTTCAACGCCGAAAACGGAATCCTGGGATATGCCGGCGTAGAATTCGAAGCCGCCCTTCCTTTGATTCACAGCGACGATGCGGGGTCGACCACGAAGCCGAAGAAGGTCTATGCCAAGTATTACGAGCCGATTTTTACGGACATCAGCAAATCGTCCGATTTTGTGCCCCCGGAAACGTCCTATTCCGTGTCCAGCAAGCAGATCTATGGAAGCGCGATCGGCGCGACCTCCACTTCTCTCAACCAGGGGTCGTTTACCGCTTATCTCAACGACGGCATTACGGATAACATCCTGAAGCACAAGGGTGAGAACCTGTTCTTCAAGTTTTTCTCGGATCGTCTGAAATCGGCCTATGTCCTGTGCCAGGGCATTCTTGGCGTTACCCGTTCGTTCCCGGCGGGCGATCAGATCACGGCGGCCTGTACCGTATCCTCCGAGGAAGCCGCGGAAAATGTGACCGGGTAAGGGGGTGAACGATGAGCGGATTTAATACCAAAAAGTTCCTGAAGACAAAATTCTCCCCCCGCACGGCCGATGTGAGCGTGCCCGATTTGAAGGATTACTTTCCGGCCGGCGAAAAGCCGGTCTGGAAAGTGCGGGGCCTGACGGGCCAGGAGGTCGGCACGGCCAGGCAGGCCTCCGCAAACCGCAAGGACCTGGGCGCCATCATGGACGGCCTGCTCGGGTCTGCAGGAGAGGAAAAAGCCAGGGCGGTCAGGGAAATGATGAACCTGTCCGGAGATATCCCGGAGGATGTCGTTAAACGCATCGCCTATCTAACCGTGGGAAGCGTCGATCCTCCGGGCTCGGAAGAGTTGTCCGTCTTTCTCTGCGAGAATTTTCCCGTTACTTTTTATGACATTACCAATCAGATTCTCGTGTTGACCGGCCTCGGCAGAATGCCGGGAAAACAGGAACCCTCTGGCGATCAGGAGACGTCCGGGCCAGCCTAGCCTTGTGTTACGCCAGGGGGCGTTTTCTCTACGAGGCGCGGCCCGATTTGTTTCCAGAAGGTTATCTCACCCAGACGGAAATTGAACTCTGGGAGCTCTACTACAAATCCCTGAAGACGTGAGGCGACCATGGCCGATCTTGAAAAAACCATCCAGATCATATTCGAGGGGAAAAACAACCTCGATAAGACCATCTCTTCTGTCGAGCGCAGCTTTTCCGGGATCGGCGATGGTATCACCGGCATATCGTCGCCGGTCTCGAACCTGACGGAAAATGTCCTGTTGCTTGACGGTGCGCTGGCGACCCTGGCCGCCGTCGGTCTCGGTTTGGCGCTGAAAAAATCCATCGAATTCGAAGATGCGGTCGTCGAGCTGCGAAAAGTGGTTGGCGATTCTCCTGACGAAATCAATGCGGCGAAGGATGCCGCGTTCGAGTTATCCGACACGTATGGAAAAAGCGCCTCGAAGGTCCTGGCCTCCACGGCCGATTTTATCCAGGCCGGGTTCAATACAGAGGAGGCGATGGGCCTGACGAAGTCGGCCATGGACTTGGTCATCGCCGGCAGTGTGGATGCGGGGCAGGCCTCCGAATATCTGATCAGCATCCTGAAGGGATTCAAGGCCCCCGCGGAGGATGCTACCCGCGTGGTGGACATCCTCAACGAGGTATCGAACAGGTACGCCACGGATGTCGAGCAACTGGCGATCGGCATGGCGGACTTGTCCCCCATCGCCAAAACGATGGGATTTTCGATGGAGGAAACGGCCGGGATCCTGACCCCTGTCATCGAGATTTTCCGCAGCGGATCGGAATCGGCCAAGGCCCTGAAAACGGGTCTTTTGAAATTGATCGACGATTCCGAACCGGTCAGGAAGGCCCTGGCCTCGATCGGCGTTTCCCAGCAGGACGCAAACGGCCAGCTCCGGTCGGGGAAGGAAATTCTCCTGGATGTGGCGAATGCGTTCAGGAACCTGGATGAACCGCAGAAGCTGTTCATTACACAGCAGCTGGTCGGTGTCGATCAATCCGCCCGGATGGTGGAGGTGTTCAACGGCCTGACGAAAACCATGGAAATCACCGAAGTCGCATACGGCGCCATGGGATCGGCCCAGAAGGAAGTGGACGCCCGGCTGGCAAGCTCAGCCGTCGCCGTGGACCGCTTCAAGGTCGGACTCGAAAATTTCGGGATTTTCGTCGGTGACCAGTTCAAGGCGGCTGCGACAAGCGCCCTGGTGTCCGGTACGGATATTTTGTCCGTTTTGCGGCAGATGGCCGCGGACGGCACGTTCACACCCATCTTCGAGGCTCTGACGAGGTTCGGGGCCAAAATCGGATCGACATTGGAGGCAATTGCTACGAATCTACACGCCGCCATGAAGGGGATCGACTTCACCGGCCTGATCGCCTCGCTGGCCGGCGTGGGTGATGCCGTGGGCGATGCTTTTGCTTCCATGTTTGGCGAGATTGACCTGACAACGATCGAGGGCCTGCACCGCTTCATCCAGAAGCTGATCGACGGCCTGGCGGCGCTGGCCAATATTACCAAGGGCATCATCAGCGGGTTTACGCCGTTATGGGAGGCTATTGGGTTCGGTATCGACCAGTTCAGCGGCCTCAATCAGTCCACCGCCGAGACCATCGGGAAATTCATGGCATTTTTGACGATGATCGACAAGGTCATCGAATACTCCGGCGTGCTGTCGAGCGCTTTATGGATCCTGAGTATGAAAGCGTTTCTTGATGTCGGAAAGGCGGTCTTCACAGCAACAGGTTATGTCAGTAACCTGATTGCAACCTATGCGACTCTGGGAGCGGCGACGGTGACCATTACCACGGCAGGGTTGGCCGCTGCGGGCGGCCTCGGATACCTGGCCGGCACGATCATCCGGGAATTGGTTCCGGGCGTCAAGGATGCGACGGACGCATTCCTGGAATTCGCTTTTGGCGTCAATGGCGAGCGCCTCGGTATCGGGCGGACGGAAGACGAGATGCTGGCCCTGGATATCGCTTTCGAGAAAGCGCGGGCGAAGCACAAGGAACTGGTCCGGCAGATCGAAAACGAGCCGCAGAAGGACAAGCTCTCCGAATCCGCCAGGACCTACGTCGAAATGGCCGAGGTTCTGGACGGCATCCAGAAGGTCGTGGACAAGGTCAACGAGGACATCCAGCACAGCGCGATTACCCTTGAGATCACGCCGGTATACGATGAAAAGACGGGCGAACGGATCGGCAACAAGATCAAGGAACAAATGCCGGACGGGACGATCAATTACCGTGACGTCATCGTGGACAGCAACGCCCTTAAATCAGCCAAGAATAAGATTGACGAGGCCATACCCGAAAACCGCAAGATCGAAATCGATCTGCAGAAGGAAAAGATCAAGGCCGACGCTGAAACCATTCAGAAGGCCATGGAGTTCAAGGCCAAGATCGATATCGCCGAGGTCGAGGCGGAAACAAAGCGGATCGAGAGCATGTTTGCCTCCATCAACGAATCGATCAAATCAACCGGCGACGTCATCAGCACCCTGACATCCGATCTTGTGAAAGCCCAGGGTCTCGACAAAGGGATCATCGAGGGCATTCTGAAGGCAGAGGAAAAACGCCGGGAAGAGGCATTTGAACAGCAGAAGGATCTGGTGACGTTACAGACGGAACTCCTACGGGAAAAAATCGACCAGATGCGAAGCGGCGACAATGTGATCACGGTCCAGGCGGACGGCCTGAAACCGCACCTGGAAGCGATCCTCTGGGAAGTCCTGGAGGCGATCCAACTCCGGGCGTCAGAAGAGCAGACCGAGTTCCTGCTCGGGATCCAGTAGGGAACGATCATGGAGAGCAATTACACCATCGGGATCTGCTCGGAAACCTACCTGGTTGACGGGCACGTGACCTTTTTTCCGCATCCGGACAAAACGCAGCTGGCCAAACGGGACCGCCGGATATCCCGGACGAAAACTCTGGACGGAGGGGCGGTCTTTATCGATGGCGGCGTCTGTGCGGCAGACCGGACCATGAGAATCGCCACGCCATACGACGAAACCATATGGACGCGGTGCGGCACCATATTCGACAACGCGTCCTATGTCCGCATCGCCTGCAAAGAAGGATGTTTCCGGGCCAAGATCCAGGACCTGGACGAAGACGCCGGGCAAATCATCATGACCGTCCTCGTGGCGGAGGACCTGACAGCATCATAAGGAGGATAGTGAAATGTCAATCGTTTGCACCCTATCAAATCACTGGCGTTACCAGCTCGGGAAAAAGCTCGTGGATGTGTCCGCCGATACGTTCAAAATCATCCTGGTCAGCGATACCTTCGCGTTTGATAAAGACGCACACGCTACCCTGGCCGACGTCATTGCCTCCCCCACGCCGGAGCTGGCGACGGCAAATGGCTATACTCAGCAGAACAAGACTTTGTCCGGCGGGTCCTGGGCGGAGGATGATACCAACGATCGCGGCCGCCGGCAATTTGACGACGTCACCTGGACCGCATCCGGCGGATCCATAGGACCCACGGGCGCGGCCATCATCTATGACGACACGACCAGCGACGACACGGTTGTCGGCTGCATCGACTTTGGGACCGATTACACGATTGCCGACGGAACCAGCCTGGTGCTGCAGGACATCACGATCGACGTATAAGGGGATGTCATGAGCTGGCTTACCGGCTGGAATTACCGCAAATCCATCACGCTGAGCAGATCGTCTGGAGCAGTCACCAATTACCAGATGAAGCTGCTTGTAGGCGAATCCTCCGGGGCGACGGGTGAAGACGTCGACTGTGGAGGATTGTGTCTTTCTACGTTCAATGACATCCGATTTACCAAATCCGACGGAACAACCCTCCTCGATTACTGGATTGAATCCATCACAGGCACAAGCCCAAACCAACTCGCCACGGTCTGGATTGAGTTCGATAGTATAGGAACGTCTGCAACGACGTTCTACATGTATTACGGTAATTCGTCGGCCAGCGCCGCCAGTAGCGGCGACAATACTTTCATTTTTTTCGATCACTTCGATTATTCATGGTCAGGCCAGACAAAATGGTCCGGTGATACGGGAAGCGCAAGCATCAACACAAGTATCTTATCAATGGTCGGTGCGAATGCGGTCAAACAGATCGTATCAAATATCGACTCCGGGCAGGTCAACTGCGCATTGCGGGCATATGCAAAGGTCAAAGATCTGGCGGCTAGTTATGATTTTGTTGGACTCTCGACTGAGACGCGAAGCCATCATGCCATCATATACAACAATGCGGATAACGGTATTATTCGCCAGGTCGTGCAATCCAAGGACGGCACCACGTCATCCAGATCGACAAGCAACTGGACATCAGATCTATGGCGGATATACGATATATTGGTCGTCGGAGGAACCAAATCCCGCTATCTCCAAAATGGGACGGAGTTGACGGGAAGCCCGAAAACGACAAACCCGCCCAATACCAATCTTAAAGCTGCTATAGCCGCGTACAAATCAGATAGCGTGGTTCAACTCGATTGGGTTCTGATACGCAAATACGAGGACACAGAGCCCTCCTGGGGAACCTGGGGCAGCCAGGAAAGTAGTGGCCTGACAATTCCGCCCCTGGCTGCGGATACCGCCCTGACGGCCGTTCCCGGCCTGGTTGTTCCGGTCGGGTCCATTCTGGCCGCCGATCCCGCTCTATCCATGGGCACGGCGGTTACCGGACACGTTGTCGTGGTCGATACCTCCCTCGATGCCTCGGCATCGATCCTGGCCACGATGTCGATCGTCATTGCTCCGCCTGCTCTGGACGCGAATGCCAGGCTTCTGTGTACGATCGGCGATTTCGAATATGTGATCGTGCCGCCCCTGGCCGCATCCCCTGATCTGTCCGTTTCTCTGGTCGGTTATCTGGTTGCGCCTGTTGAGGCTCTTGCCGTGGATCCGGCTCTATCCATGCCGGGGATCGAGCTGGCGGTATCGATACCGCCGATGCTATCCGGCACGGCGGTATCCGCAAATTTGGCCCTCCATCTCCTTTGTCCCGCCCTGGCGGGCGATGCGCTATTGACCGCCAGGGCGCCGCTGGTCTTTCAGAACATCCTGCTTGTCACGCATTACGAGTTTGTCCTGACGGGAACGGCGGACGGGCTGTCCGACGTCACCATACCCATTTCATCGTTTCAGTGCCGGCTGAAATCCGGAGCGCCATCTTATTTGTCCGTCGTCATTCCCGGGCTGGATTATGCCGCCGCCATAGCCGCCAGGCCGAACGGCGATCTGCAGGTCTACATGATCGAGCGTTACCGGGGCGGGCACCGGATCCGTGAGAAAATTGCGGAGGTCGATCTGGACGACGTGCGGATCGACAAGGGTACGGGCAGCAAGAGCATCACGCTGACCGGTTATCGAACAGTTACCTATGATCCAAAGGCCATGACCCTGGAAGGGGCGGCCTACGGCAGCACCATCGGCGGAAAGCGCCGTTACCGCTGCCTGTCGAATCTGTATCTCAACCCGGGCGATACCGTCACGGTCGATGACGAAACGTTCACCGCGGACGAGATCACCATGGCTTTTAGCGTCGGACAGAAGACGATGGAAGTGACGGAGAAATAGCCATGGGCAAGGGCGAGATCACAAGCGGCGGCGAAAAAGGTCTGTACCAGGTCTGGCTCACCTATGAAAAAGCCCGGATCGATACCCTGAAAGGAAAGCTGCAGGAAGACATCGACAACATCGATACGATCATCGGCCAGTACGAAGAAGAACTGTCCGTGATCGAAAGCGAGGTTTCCTATTACGAGGCCCAGGCCGCAACCTATTCCGGGGATGATAATCGTGCCGACCAGTACCGGGAAGCGTTGACCAACGTCACAAAAAAGACGGCCCAGTACCTGATCAAGAAATCCGAGATCGGGGCGGCGGAGCTGGCCAAGGTCGCCGCGGAGAAAAAAATCGAATATCTGAATACGCATGTGCCTGCCGATCCGTCCTTGACGGATGTCTGGTGTGCCGATCTGACGGAAAATCTGACCGGAACGGTCGGCACGATCGAAGTGCCCGGCGAGCGCGGCACGGTGCTGATCCAACCGGGTTATGCGGCGGAAGGCGTGGCAAGCGCCGCCATCTACAGTGCGGCAAGGGACGGCCAGCTTCAGCCTGCCGTCGCCGGAACGCCTGCAGGCGTCTTTTTCAATCTGTCCATGCTCCCCGGATGGCAGAAATGGAAACCGACTTACCGGTTCGGAACGATTACCTTTAAGGGAACGGGCGAGAATGCGGACAAGTGCGATGTCGATCTGGACGCGGCAACCAGCAGCCAGCAGGACATCGATGTGAATCAGGTGATGACCCTGACAAACGTACCGATCGAATACATGAATTGCAACGGATCGGCATTTTCCGTGGGGGATGCGGTGCTCGTTAAGT
>CAZIPU010000004.1:27703-39013 GCA_964541005.1 uncultured Syntrophales bacterium
TACATGAATTGCAACGGATCGGCATTTTCCGTGGGGGATGCGGTGCTCGTTAAGTTCGAGAATCAGGACATCAATCAGCCGAAAGTGATCGGGTTCAAGGATAATCCGAAACCATGCGATGAATTCGTGGTATTTACGGTAGCGATCAACCTTTTGCCTAATGCGGACGGTTTCGGCACTCAGGTTGCCATCGTGTACAACGCTTTCACGGAGACGATCCTATTCAATTGCGTCGCGATCGATGACCCTGATTATGTGGCATGGCGAGCGGCGCATACCGAGATCGGGTTGAGCTTGTTCGACACGCAGACTCTTTGCGGCCGGCCTTCGGGTCAGAGAGACGTGTTTGGTAATGTGATAGGACCAGGAGGATTGCCTGCGGGCGATGTCACCGTACAACCGTCTTACATGCCGAACTTGGAATCCCAAGGGCTGGTCGATACAGGGACATCTGTCATCCTGCAAGACTGGCAATCCGCTGATTTGAGGCATTTTATCAAGGAAATGATTGGGAATCACGACTACCAGGCGGCTACCTACGATTTCAGTAACGGCATTACAACGTTGTTTCCGCAGAGCCACGTATTGCGTATCACGCTTCCGGATGCTCCCGTGGGATGGTGCAGCGGCAGGAATAGAGAGCGATATGAGCGTTACTTTTATGCCAAGGGGGATGATGACGAAGGGCTTGAGGATTGGCATGTCACGCAGACAACGAGAGAAACGAGAATATACAACTTCATCGGCCCGGCGGGGGAAATCCCCGGAGAGCATCAGTTCGACATGGAAGAGAGGACGACCAACGTAAGCGGGACTTCCGCGACCAAAACAGACCGGCGCATCATAGGGAACATACCTTCTATTCCCGATAGCAGGTGGTCGGATAAAAAAATGGCGATATACGGCCTATACAGGCGATGGAACTCCGGATTTCTCTCGGGGCAGTATGCCGAGAAAACATCGGCTTTCTGTATGTGTTACGTCTACAGTGGTGTTACGTTCCATCAGAATTTTGTTTACGACCAGGGAATCACGCCGCAGCAGCAGCGCGACGATAACATCCTGAATATACATGCTGATCTTTATACCGAGTTGCCCGGCCCTTCGGATTATTGGTGGACACATGACGAGGCTATCACAGTGCTTGTGCAATCTCAGGTTATCTACAACAAGGACGGGATCGCCGGCACGGATATCACGACCGGCGGCACGAACAACACATTGAATAGCGCCATCGAAAACGCCATCCGGTATGTTTACAGCATCAACGGGGTTCCCCCGGGCGAAGTAAGGTACACCGGCGTGGGTGTGACGATAATGAGATAGAACAGGATCCGACACACATAAAATACGACTCCCGGAGGTGCTGAATTGGGCGACAACTACGAAGACATCAAAAAGGCCGTGGCCGAGGCCATGCAGGAGCAGATGAAGGATTTCTACATAGATCGGGAGAAACACTATCAGCACCACGAGTTTATCGACGATCTGATCAAGTGGTCCAACGGCTGGAAATCGACCTGCATGAAAGCGATCGCCAATCTGATTATATTGGGGGCCATATCCCTGATTATCATGGGATTCATCGCATGGGGCGGCAAGACATTCAAGTAGGGGGCAACAATGAAAGTCAACAGAGAAATCAAGAAGTACGTGATCCGATTCGGTCTTCTGGCGGCCATACTGGCGCCCGTCCTGATCTGGGCACAGGGACCCGAAGCGGTGAAGATCATCACTTACAAGACGTGCCTGGTCGCCGGCGGGATCGGCTTCGCGGAGCTGATATGGGCGGTCTGGTTCAAACCCGGCTTCGGCAAGATGGAGGAGTCGAATGTTTCCCAGAATGTTTTCCTGTTTCGCGGCCTGCTTTACGCTGCTGTTGTCCTGGCCTTCACCCTCGGCCTGTGAGAGCCTCGTCAACCGATGCCTGAAATACTATCCCCAGGTGATCCGAGAGGCCCGCTTCCACGTCGGCATGGATGCGCCGGCACATGAATTCATGGGCCAGATCGAGCAGGAGTCGAGATGCGACGCCGGTGTGACGGCCTTCGACGGCGGCCAGGGATTGGGCCAGTTCATGCCGAAAACGGCCGACTGGATCCACGCCCGTGAAAAACCGCTCCGGGACATATCCGAAACGCCCCTGCCCTACGATCCCCGTTGGTCGATCCGGGCCCTGATCCTCTACGATGCGACCCTGTTTGACCAAGTCCTCTGCCGTAGCTGGCATTTTGCCTACCGGGCCTACAACGGCGGGGCCGGGAATCTCAATAAGGAGATACGCCGGGCGAAATCCTGCGACCCGGATACCGTTTCCGGGTTTTGTAGCCGGAAGGTGATCAAAACGAAATGGAGCCCCCTGGATCTCTGCCGGGTCAACTGCGATTACCCGGAACTGATCAAAAATAGGGCCATCAAATACAAGGAGAGAACGCCATGGATATCGGAATAGTGTGGAAAATCGACAAAAAGACCTGGGCCATCGTTGCCCTGGTGATCCTTTTGATCCTGTCCTCGATCGTGGCCTGGTATCGCGGCCAAGGGAAACAGGTCGTCTCGAAAATCGAATACGTGAAGGTGCCCCAGATCCGCGAGGTGCTGAAAATCAAGCGTGTCGAGATTCCCGTCGAGAAAATCGTTGTCTTGGAGAAGGAAGCGGCTGCGAAGAAGCTCGATCTCCCGCCGGAGATCCGGGACGATCCGGCCAAACAGATCGCGGCGACGGCGGTCATCGCCCCGTATGAGGGAAGAACGAACGTCTTGGCGCTGATCGATACCGGAACCGGGATCTCTTCCATCGCCGCCAGGCAGGTTCCCCTGCCGTTTTTTGATTTCGAAAATAGGAGAGAAATCGGCCTGCGCTACGGCGTATCGCTGAAACACGGCATGGAAAGCGATCTATATGGACGGTGGGATTTTTTCCGCATTGCCGGCGCACACCTGGGCGTCTACGGCGAGATCACCACCACCGGCGACGCGAAGGCCATGGTCCAGGCCGCGTATAAGTGGTGATATTCCAAAATCGCTTGGAAATCCTACCTTATTTTGGTTTTTTGAGACCCTCAATGCCGTCAAGATTGAAACTGCTGTGAATATCTATCATCTGTATTTTTGAGACGACGACAGAACGGAAATATTGTTTATAAATATTTCGCAATGTTTCTTCGTCTAGTCGGCCTTTGACCTCAATATGATATTCATGCTGAGTCAGATCTTCCATAGACACGACATGCAAATCTTCATCATAATCAAGGATACAGTCTTCATCGAAGATCGGGAATTGCCTTACATCAAATATTTTGTGAGCATGTCCCGAACGGGGTCCACCAGGATTAAACTTTTCACGTTTTGTTGTTGTCGTGCATAGATAGGCAAATGTAGGAGTTGTGGCAATCGAAGTTCTTCCCAGATAAATGAACCATCGTGCTTTTTCCGGCCCGTCATTGGGATAGGGATAATCATTCCAGCGGATGACATCGCCAACCGTCAGATGCAATTTTCAAGGCCCTTATGCACGAGAAATACCTCTTCTGGGAACGTCAGGTCTTGAATGGATTTCTCAAATATATTTCCTGAAAATTCCAGAGAAAAGTCGATAATGCTGTTGGGTGTTTTTGCCCATGTTTTCTTCCAGGCAAGGATTTCCTGATGACTGGCGTCGCTCATTATTCGCGAGGATACGTATCCCTGAGCATAGATCTCAATAAGTTTCTTCATGAGATCGACTTCACGCTTGCTGAAATAGTCGAGATTTGGCTCACATTTTGGAATGATAATCAGATGATTCTGGGCGTCTTCCTTAAACATAAAGTTTTTTGAGATTGTCTTGTCATGCCTCAAATCATAAATATCGAGAGGAACCGGCCCCATCTTCATCGCCCGATAGGTGAGCCCCAGAGCGGGCTTTCCATATGCCCGCAAGTATCCAAAATCAAATAAGGCTATGTATTTGTAGAGGAATGTTTGATACAGATGATGACGCGTTTTTCTATAATGCTCCTTAGCGAAGAAGCAAACGGCGTTTTCGAACTTTTCTTTTTGATACGGAATCATTTTTCCCCCGCCTAAAAAATCGGCGGCATTATACCATGACAGTCAAGAGCGAAAGACTTTACTGCCCACTTTTGATTTATATTATCGGTAAATATAATCAAAAAACAAGGGTTCTTTTGCTTACCCGATCTGCCTGCCGCAATGGTTGTATTTCACCGCTCAAAAACACGTTTCTATGAAGTCAACATGTTCGGATAGTTCCGGCCTGATTGGGTGGTTGAGTGGATCAAGACACACCTGCATTCCTTCCCTTCTTGCGTATTTGAGTACCGGAACCACATCGGCATCACCAGTAATGATGATTAAAAGATCGGCCAACCTTTTGGTCGCGATGTTCGTGATATCAAGGCCCATCTTCATATCTACGGCTTTCTGCTCGATGAGGGGCTGAAAATCTCTATCCTTGAGATCTTTGACGGTTATTGTCTGTTTGAGCAGGGCTTTTAATTTTTCGGAAGATAAGATCCATTCATTGTTGCGCCATACTGTTTTTCCCAGTCTCAGGGCAAAGTTCGGGGTTTTCTTGATTGATTCCAGCAGGGTGCGCTGATGTTTCGCCACGCTTGTGTTTCCAAAATCGATGGCTTTCTGTGAAAGCGGATGATGCCCTTTTTTATCCAGCGGTTCAGTATCGTAGTAAAAAATCCGATATAGATAATCATCCTGTCTTAAATGCCTTTTGCAATAGCCTCTGATTTCCGGTCCGGTATAGCTGAATTTTTTCAACCTCATGATGGTTTTTCTCATAAACCATCCATCAATCATGAACACAACTCTTCTCATTCAAGTGCCTTTCTTGTCTTTTAAAAAGCAATGCCCCATGGTCGGCTCCAGTGGTTTAATTTGGTTACTGAAACGTTGCATGGGGCGGTTTAGTAAAGAAAACGTATCCCATCACAGGGTGGGATACCACACTTCGTGTGAGTTTACTGTTAAGCTTTATTGATAAACTTGTCAATAAATATTTTGGCAAATAATTCACAGGGATGCCCTGTTATCGATTTTTGTTTGACTGGGAAAGCACGGAACCAGCTAGTGTTTTGGTATCCTCGCTGTATTTGTCGCTTTGCAATACCCTGGAAGCCAGGTCCTCCATGTCAGCGCCGGTCTGCTTGCCGGATGAGCTTTGAGACAGGACCGAGCCGGCAAGGCTTTTCGCCGTTTCCGAGGCATGTTCATTCCTCAACGTGGCAACGGCCAGTTTTGTCACCTCGTCCGACGATTCCTTCTTGTTTTTTGGCATGCGTTACATCCTCCTTTATTGATGATATTATTGTATAATTTCCGATTCGTAAAATCGCAGTTGTTCAACGATCGCCATTCCGACGCGGGTGAACAACCTGTTTTGTATCTTCCAAAGCGCTGAATTGCATGTATATCGATTCCGTCTGCCCCTTCGGTCTGACCTTGACATAACCTTTGTCAGTAAAGCGTTCCAGGTAAACCTCGTCGCCGCCTTTCATGATGAATAAATATGGATACTCCTTGGCGACGATCTTCGCAAAAGCGTCTTCGTCGTTTTGTGAACGGATGGCTATTGCCTTATCCAGTAAGTCTTCCGAAGTTGCCGCAAGATGATATGCCTTGGTTAAATACCATCCGTTATTTTTGATGGGTTTTTTCTCTTCTCTTTGCAAGGGTTTTTCGACGGTTACCTTTTCGACCTTGGATTGAGCCGGTTTGTCGTCTCGAAACGTTCCGATAATGACAACCATGATGACAAAGATGGCGATGCCGCCCATCTCGATCGGAGTCAAGTTCCGTTTTACCGGTGCCCCGCATTTCGGGCACCGCTTCGCCTTCGTGCTGACTTCATTCCCACACTCCCTGCACTTCTTCAGAGCCATTTATCACCTCTCCTCTGGTATTATGAGAGACTTAACGATGTTATTCCGTTGAAAACCGCGATTCGGACAGGTCATTTTCCCTTCTCGTTGATCAGTTCGCGCAACAATTCCATAGCTTCGGCTTCCCGTTTTTTGGGAGTTCCGCCGACAGCCACGATAGCCGATGCCGTTGCAAATAAGTCAATACGATACGGCAAAGGCATGGGTGCCAATGGTGTGATAAGTTTTTTGAATTTGTCGATTTCGACCGCGTAATTCCATTCGCCGCTTGTGGAATCGGAGAAGAATGGTCTGTGCCTTTCCGGGGAGAGCCCGGCACCGTTTCTATTAAGAAATTCAAAAACGAGATTTCGTTCCGCTTCCGATGTTCTGCCGTCGACACGTGAAAGAGCCTGAAGAATGCTGACTGCGGTGGCATGTTTTTCGATTGCGGAACGGATCTCCTGACGAATGATTTTCATTTCTGCTTCGTTTGCACGTGCTATATCAACTTCCGTTCCTATTTTAGTCGAATCTTGTGGGGCATTCTCCTGTTTCTGCTTGGCCTTCACGTAGGCAAAAAGAAACCAGGCGCAACCCATCAATATAAAGAAAAATAGAATTTTCACTGAACAGCCCCCAATCTGCCCGGATATTTCCCGATATGATTGTTATTTATTGGAAAAACCTACGATGATTTGATGATCTGACATCCCCCGTTTTTCCCCCAGTTTTTATTTCCCCCGTCCCCCGGTCGCCCTTAACGGCATTACATAGACGATCCGGCCTTCTTTTTTGATCCGGTACGCCTGGCCGGTGTTTTTGATGTACCGGTACTGTGACCCTTCGATGTAACTGCCTCAACATTCTTGAGCCGTTGATCTAGTATTTCCATCTTCTTGTCGTTGTCCAAGCCTTTTTTGAAAGATTTTATATTTGATCGTAGCGAATCCGCCCAGTGGGTTTTTGATTCGATAATGGCCTTTACTTTACGGCAGAGATCCATAAGATCTTCATCGCAGCCAATTGAACAATTTGACATGGCATCAGATTCTTCGCCGTATAAATACCATTCAACGGGCCTTCCTGTTTTTCTTGCTACAGCTATAATGTATTGTAGAGAGGGCGGCTGTTTTACCTTGCCATGTATGTTTGCAATTATATTGACACTCACTCCTATATATTTAGCCCATTGCGCAGGTTTATATCCCGACATCGCATCTTCTAATCGTATTCGTATATCATCGTAATTAAGGGATAAATCAAATTTTTTCATAAATGCTTAAATATAATGATTGACTAATACATAAATACTGTGTAACATTCCCACCATCAACGACGGGGGTGTTACAATCATGTCAAATCAGGAAATCCATTCCATAGAACAATGGGAACCGCTTTTCCTGCATACCTTTGGAAACCGGGAGGCGCTGGCCGAAATACTTAAGCCCGACCTGCCGGTTTGGCATTCATTAAAACAGAATCTCGGTGGCCTTTCATGATCCAGTCTGCGATTCCCTGTTTCCCCTTGCGAAGAACAGCCAGTAGTGCATCGGCATCGGCGTCCGATAATTCTTCGTCGAAATTGTGCTGTTCAGGAGGTATCGAGGCCAGGCCCAACTTCCAGAATGCCGCTATCTCCCTTTCCGGTTTTCCGCTTACCTCGCTCAATACTTTTGTAATGACCTCTCCTCTGGTCATTGGATTCCTCACTCATCTTTTATGAAAGAAAGCGAATAATCATCATGACTCACGACGAACTCATCAAAGAAATATTGAAGCTCCTGGTCGACCGGAATTACATTCCGAACAAACAATCCTGGCAGACCCGTTTTGCACCGATCCTTTCGGAACGACTGAAGCGCAACATCACGCGGAATACCATTTCCCATGCCATGAGCGGCGCACCGAACCGGCGCGGCCCTTATTATCGGGAAATCCTGAACGCTTTGTACGAAATACTGGCTGAAGAAAGCAATACGAACCCTCAGCTGGAGATTATACACGATAAGGTGGCGTAAGCAATCACTATTTGAGGGTAGGTAGATGAGCAACCAATTGAAGCTGGATTTTTCGAAAGCCGCCAATCCGTTCCGCTTTGGTTCAGAAAAGAAAACGGAGATGATTTCTTTCCGGGCGGCCGAGGATTTCAAAAGGGACCTGCAGGCGGTCGCCGTGGCCAAGAACGTCGATCTGGCGGTGCTGATCCATGAATATGCGCTCAAAGGGTACCTCGAAGATTACAAAAATATCATGTTGCTCCGTATGAACGGACAGACGACCGTTCAGGAACTTCTGGGAAGAGGGTAGACCAATTTTTTTTGTCAGTCACGTATACATGGCGCACCTCATGAGCAGCGGAAAAAAACGTAAAATCGAAAATCATGAAAAAAGTAAACATAGCGCAGCGCAATGTATACATGAACGAAAACGAATAGTTGTATAACGGTGCGGCATTCAACATGCCTTGCTACCCTCCAGGGCATGAGCCCGCCAGGGCTGCCGCACCACAATACTTGAGGGGAATACGGGGGCGAAAAATGAGAAAGGTGGTTGTACCGAATTATGACGATCCGCGCAATTTGTTCGATATCTATGACGGAGACCGGATTACGCAGGACGGAGACTTGCACCGGGTAGCGGAAGGCGTCGAGCGCGGGGAAGTGGACCTGATTTGGACATCTTACGCACAGGGAGAAGAACATGCCAGAAGGACAGTATGAGAAAATAGGCGGTTATATCGGTGGCCTGGTGGACAGCCAAAGTAGGGCATTCATGGAATCGTTCCGGCGGGCGGCCGATATCCTGCGGATACTGTACCCGATCGGAATCAAGCCGGTACAGTACGAGGAGTTTCTGGCCCAGGAGCGGGTCATCGACCAGCAGTTCCAGATCGCCGCGCAAAAGACGGGTGCAGGTGAGAATCCCTGGCAGCACATCGCCGGTTACGCCCTGCTCAAGTGCCGGGATATCGATATGGGGGAGAAAAGTGAAGACGGCTCCGATCTATCTCAATAAAAACCATGCGGGATCATTGTGGGTGCCTTGGGTCCACGAAATATACCGGTCCACAATCCGCATTGTCTTGGTCACGTTGGCCTGTCTGTCGATTCTGGTTATGGGTTCCGACGGGCCGTGTTTTCCGTGGTTCAACTTGTCGGGAGTTGTCATCTTGGCTCTAAGCATCTGGCTTATACCAAAATTGGAAGAGAAGCGCTCCCGTGAATGACGTGGAATCTGATCACAAAGTTAATCCCCGTCAGGTTTTAGAAATCAGGGAGAATCCCATCGTTGATGGGAAGATAGACAAGGATAATTGAACCTCATGCCGGCTGCGATTGCTTATACGGTTAAATGCGGAAAATGCGGATCAGGCGCCCTCTATAAAGACGATGATCCGGTCAATAAGGTTAGATACATTGCCTGCATGATCTGCGGGAATCGTTATCCGGGGGGGGCGAAGCCGGTAGTGGTCGAAAAGAAGAAAAAAGCGGAGGTATCGGAAATGGCGAAAAGAGGGACATGCAAAAACTGTCAGCGCAAGAATCAGCAGATTCTGTCCGCAGATGGCCTCTGTGCCGGTTGCTACAACGCCAGGCTTAGGGCGCGGAGGGGCGGGAGGGACGAGAATGAGGCATTGAAAGCGGCGGCGGAAAGATTTCAGCAGGACATGGAAGAAAGGTTGGCTGGAGGTGTTGAGAAAACAGACATTCCCTCCGTTGATGCCAATCCATCCCTTGATCCTATTTCGGAAAACCATAAGGATGATCCGGAAGAGCATCGCGCCATTGCCTTCAGGATCAGTAAAGAGGATGAGCCCCTATACCAATACCTGGTTGATAAGGCCAGAAGAGAGCGCCGAACGATCGAGGCAGAGATCCTGTACATGGTCGAATGCAACATGAACGCAGACCTTGAACAGAGTGCGATCTAGCACATTTTGCCATGTCGACTGTCAGCGTAGACGACATAAAAAGAATCGAGGACAGACAGGTGCGTATCGAGGCCAAGATCGACCGCATCATGGCGGTTTTTGGACTCTCGGATGGTCGGAAAAAGCGGCTGACGTGTTCTGAGATGGACAATATTATTAATGAATCCGTATTGAGATTCAGAAAGAAAAGTCAAAACAGGGATTGATTACCCTCCCCGAATCAGTTTATATGCAGATGAAGAGCAACTGATTAAACGGGGAGGTGAAAGGAAATGTCAGTGAATCCAGTCAAGGGTAAGCCAGGGTTTTTTGATATCGTTATCTCTTGCGGATACAAGAAAGTAGTTAAAAACGGAAAAGAGACGCTTAAACAGATCAGGCATACCAGGAGGGTGGAATGCGAGGATCAGTTCCAGGCCTTGCTTATTGAAAAAGGGATACGGGAAAGGCTTGGGATGGCCGACGGTATGATCATGACGGTAAATGAAATTTCCTTGAAATACATTCCCTGGCTTGAACAGAACCAGGCAAAAAGCACCGTTGATAATAAAAAGCGCATGCTATTTGCCAACCTCCTGCCGTACTTCGGACGCATGATCCCCGATTATATCAATGACGAGACGATGACTCAGTATAAAACAAAGCGCTTCGAAGAAACGAGTCGTGGAAAAATCAATCGTGAGATCAATCTCGAAATCATGTGTCTCAGAAAGATGCTGAAATGGGGAAGCGAGCACAATCCGATATACTGCAATCCACCCACGGGTAAGATGGGCATTCTGCCGTATAAGCGACCGCTGCCGAAGGTTCCGTTGACGAAAGAAGAACTGGAGATACTCCTGGATAATATGGGCCTGAAGCATCAGATCCTTTATCATTGCCTATATCATGCCGGATTGCGTAAATCTGAGGCGGTTAAATTAACGCCGGAAGACGTTCATTTCGATCCAGGCTACAACCTCAGTGAGAACAACCAGGGTCATGGTCCGGGGTTTATCCGCGTTAGAGGCAAAGGGGATAAGGAGCGCATGGTTTCAATGTCCCCCAAACTGGCCGGCTTGTTGAAGATCTGGATTGATAGTCATCCTGGCCAGAAAATTTTGTTCCCGTCGAAATCCAAGAAAAACAAGAACGGTGGCATCCTGACCGACATCCGGAAGCCTCTGCAAACGGCAATGAGAAAAAGCGGCATCACTAAGCGAATCACGCCGCATATTTTAAGGCATAGTTTTGCGACGCACAACCTGGATGCCGGAGCCGATCTGCGCACGATCCAGGAGATGCTGGGGCATGAGGATATCTCCACGACGCAGATCTACACCCACGTTTCAATGGCAAAGCAGAATAAGGCGATTCAGAAGACATTTGGATCAGGGAATGTGTAAGCAGATGATAAGCAGACAAGCAAATAAAAAGGGGTTAAGCATGATACCTAACCCCTCGATTTCTGGAGCCGATGCGCGGATTCGAACCGCGGACCTACTGATTACGAATCAG
>CAZIPU010000005.1:0-19995 GCA_964541005.1 uncultured Syntrophales bacterium
CAAAATGATCCGGGCCTTCCTGGCCATCGATCCCTCACCGGAGGTACTGGAACGGATCATCGGCATGCAGAAAATTCTCAGGAAAGAAATTCCCCATGGCGTCCGCTGGGTGAACCCCGATGGGATTCACCTGACCCTGAAATTTCTGGGAAACATCTTTCCCTCCAACCGGGACAGTATCCGTTCCCTCCTGCCGGAAATCGTCGGCGCCCATGACTCTTTCACCCTGTCCGCGGGCAGGATCGGCGTCTTCCCGGGCATTGCTAAACCACGGGTCATCTGGATCGGAATCGGCGGAGAAAGCCGGGAGCTCTTCCACCTGCAGCAGGATATTGAAGAAACTCTCGAAACCATCGGTTTTACCCGTGAAGAGAGGCCTTTTCGGGCCCATCTGACCCTGGGCCGCGTCAAGGACCCCCGTGCCCTCCATGGAATCGAGGAGGCCATCGCCCAGGGCCGGAGTTTCGATGCCGGTTCTTTCCCGGCGGATAAGGTCCTGTTCATCAAAAGCGACCTGACCCCCGCAGGGGCCATCTACACCAACCTGGCCGCATTTCCCCTGACGGACCGGCAAGCCTGAACGTCACGGATCCTTCCCGCTGTATTGTTTTTGATGGCAATTTTCGGGAAGAATGATATAGGAGCGGATTGATTTCGGGCAATTTTTCAGAAGATTAAAAACAGGACCCGACGTCTCAACAGACAAGGATGTCTGTCGCTTACACGCCGTCCCGTCCGGATACGGGCGGGACGGAAGGCAAGACCGCAAGTAGCGGATATCACGAAAGATGCTGCATCAGAAACATCTGCGGGACATCCATCAACCGGGGGAAGGATCCCCTGCGGACAGCCGCCGGGGATGAATAAAGTCGCATCGAGAGGAGGAAACCATGGCAACGGATATGGACAAAGGCAAGGCCGTCGATCTGGCCATCACCCAAATCGAAAGGCAATTCGGTAAAGGTTCCATCATGCGCCTGGGCGGCGCGGAAAAGGTTACGGATGTCGCCGTTATACCGACGGGATCCCTCGGACTGGATATTGCCCTCGGCATCGGCGGTGTTCCGCGGGGGCGCGTCATCGAGATTTTCGGACCGGAGTCGGGCGGGAAAACCACCCTGGCCCTTCATATCGTGGCGGAAGCCCAGAAACAAAACGGTATCGCCGCTTTCATCGACGCGGAACATGCCCTTGACGTAACCTATGCCCGAAAGATCGGGGTGAACACGGATGACCTGCTCATCTCCCAGCCCGATACGGGTGAGCAAGCCCTGGAAATCGCGGAAACGCTTGTCCGCAGCGGTGCCCTGGATATTCTGGTCGTCGACTCAGTGGCCGCTCTGGTCCCCAAGGCGGAACTGGAAGGCGAAATGGGGGACGCCCAGATGGGACTCCAGGCAAGGCTCATGTCCCAGGCGCTGCGGAAACTGACGGGCAGCATCAACAAGTCCGGGACAACGGTCATTTTCATCAACCAGCTCCGTATGAAAATTGGCGTCTTTTTCGGCAACCCCGAAACCACGACAGGGGGAAACGCCCTCAAGTTCTACGCCACGATGCGTCTTGACATCCGTAAGACCAACACCATCAAGCAGGGTCAGGATGTCATCGGCATGAGAACCCGTGTCAAGGTCGTCAAGAACAAGCTGGCCCCGCCGTTCCGGGAAACGGAATTCGACGTGATCTTCGGTGAAGGCATATCCAAAGAAGGGGACCTGATCGATCTCGGCGTGGATCAGGGCCTGGTCGAAAAGAGCGGGGCCTGGTACTCGTACAGGGGAGAGCGGATCGGGCAGGGCCGGGACAATGCGAAACAGTTTCTCAAGGATCATCCCGAGATTGCCGATACGCTCTCAGGAATGTTGAGGGAAAAATTCGGCCTTCTGCCTCTCGAGGGAAATGGTAAGAGCTGACGGTGGAAGCGTCCCCGCTGGAAAAAGCACGGTCACAGGCTTTCCGGCTCCTGTCTTTGCGGGCCAGAAGTGAAAAGGAACTCCGGGACCGGCTGTCGGAAAATCATGGCCGGAACGTCACCGATAACGTCATCGAACAGCTCAGGGAGGCAGGTTATCTCCACGACGGAAACTTCGCCCGGGAGCGGGCACGCCAGCTTGCCGTCGGACAGTTGAAAGGGAATCGCGCCATCGAGGCGGATCTTCTCCAAAAGGGCGTTGACCGGACGGTGATTGCCGAAGCCATCCGGGCGGTCCGGGAAGAATTGAGCGAGCGGGATGCCGTCCGGAAGCTTCTGGAAAAGAAGGGGAGCGGCCTTTCGTCACCTCCCGACCTTCCCCGGCGAGAAAAAATGAAACGTTATCTCCTGTCGAAAGGTTTTCCGGCGGGATTGATATTTGAAATATTGAACGAACGATGACGACGCGGATCGTTTTGATCCGGTCTTGCATAGAAGTGAATTGAAGGAGGTTGTTCTGCGGCATGATGACGGGAAGTGAAATCAGGGAGAGTTTTTTAAAGTTTTTCGAGGGAAAGGGTCATGCGAGGGTGTCCAGCTCCTCCCTCGTCCCCAAGGACGACCCGACACTCCTGTTTACGAATGCCGGCATGGTGCAGTTCAAGAACTGTTTCCTGGGCCTGGAAGACCGGGGTTACCGGCGGGCCACAACCTCCCAGAAATGTGCCCGTGCCGGGGGAAAGCACAACGACCTGGAAAACGTGGGGGTTACGGCACGGCATCATACCTTCTTCGAAATGCTGGGGAATTTCTCCTTCGGCGATTACTTCAAGAAAGAGGCGATTTCCTGGGCCTGGGAATACCTGACGGAGGTCCTCCGGTTGCCGAAGGAAAAACTCTGGATCACGGTTTACGAAAACGATGATGAAGCCCTCAAGATCTGGCACGAACAGATGAACGTCCCCCTGGAACGCATCGTCCGGATGGGGGAAAAGAGCAACTTCTGGATGATGGGGGAAACGGGCCCCTGCGGCCCCTGCTCGGAAATCCTCTACGACCAGGGCGAGGGAACGGGCTGCGGTCGGCCGGACTGCGACGTACACTGTGAATGCGACCGCCACCTCGAAATCTGGAACCTCGTTTTTACCCAGTTTGACCGGGATGCCGCGGGAAACCTGAATCCCCTGCCCCGGCCGAACATCGATACGGGAATGGGTCTGGAACGGCTGACGGCGGTCGTGCAGGGGGTCAAGAGCAACTACGACACCGATCTGTTTCAGGATATTATCCACTATACCGAGAAGATCAGCGGAAAGAAATACGGCCGCGATGAAAAGCAGGACATCTCGATCCGGGTGATCGCGGACCACAGCCGGGCCGTTACCTTCCTGATCGGCGACGGGATTCTTCCTTCCAACGAAGGACGGGGATACGTCCTGAGACGGATTCTGAGGCGCGCCGCCCGGCACGGCAAGCTCATCGGCCTCCACAAACCGTTTCTCCATGACACCGCCGGTATCGTCATCGACAAGATGAAGGACACCTATCCCGACCTCCTCGAGAAAACGGCCTATATCCGTAAAGTCATCTTCAACGAGGAGCAGCGTTTCGGGGAAACCCTGGACAGCGGCCTGAGAATCCTTCAGGAAGAAATCACCTCCCTGAAAACGACCAATGTCCGGGTCGTTCCCGGGACGGTCGTGTTCAAACTCTACGACACATACGGATTCCCGACGGACCTCACGGCGGATATCGTACGGGAAGACGGTTTCACCCTGGACATGGACGGCTTTGAGAAAGCCATGGCCCTGCAGCGGGAAAAGGCTCGTGAATCCTGGAAGGGCAGCGGGGAAGAGGCCATTTCCGAAATTTACCAGAAGCTCTCCGTCGAGGGAGTCGGCACGCGGTTTATCGGCTACGAGGGCACGACCGAGGGGAATTCCACCGTCCTGGCCATTCTGAAAAACGGGGTCCGAACCGACATCCTGATGGAAGGGGAAACGGGAGAGATCTTTCTGGAAGAAACCCCGTTCTACGGTGAAATCGGCGGCCAGGTCGGCGATACGGGCACCCTGCAAGGAAACGGCGCTTTATTCGACGTCCAGGATACCAGACGCCCCCTCCAGGACCTGATCAGTCACGTGGGCGAGGTTAAAAAGGGGCTGATCCGGCCGGGCGACACCCTGCATTTGCAGGTGAACGACGAATTGCGCCGGGACACGGAGGCGAATCACTCGGGCACGCATCTTCTGCAGGCCGCCCTCAAGACCGTTCTGGGCGATCATGTCAAGCAGTCCGGGTCGCTCGTCACCCCCGACCGGCTCCGGTTCGATTTCACCCATTTTTCGAAAATCGAAGACGCCGAACTGGCCCGGGTGGAACAGCTCTGCAACCGGTTCATCCGGAGAAATCTCCCCGTCAACACGACCGTCATGGCCCTCGATGATGCGGTCAAGACAGGGGCGACCGCCGTTTTCGACGAAAAGTACACGGAAGAGGTCCGTGTCGTCAAAATGGGGGACGTCAGCATGGAACTCTGCGGAGGAACCCATGTCAGCCGGACCGGGGACGTCGGTTTGCTCAAGATCATCCACGAATCGGCCATCGCCGCCGGTGTGAGGCGTATCGAAGCCCTCACGGGCCGTGAAGCGGTTCGCCACATCCAGAAAATGGAAGAGGAATTGAAGAAATCGGCTTCTCTCCTGAAGGCCAATCCCCTGGAACTGGCCGAGAGAATGGACAGGACCCTGCGGTACCAGAAGGAACTGGAACGGGAAATCGATGCCTTGAAGGGAAAACTGGCGGCCCGGGATTCGTCCGATCTCCTGGACCGTATCAGGGAAATCAAGGGGGTGGCAACCCTCGCAACCGTTGTTGACGCACCGGACGCGAAAACCCTGCGGGACTTCGGCGATAAACTGCGGGACCGCGTCCCGTCCGGGATCATTCTTCTCGGCAGTAAGGCCGCAGGCAAGGCCATGCTCCTTTGCATCGTGACCAAGGATCTGGCGGGACGTTATCATGCAGGGAATCTGATCAAAGAGATCGCCCCCCTGGTGGGAGGAAGCGGCGGCGGCCGGCCGGATATGGCCCAGGCCGGCGGCACGAAACCGGAAAACCTGGAGGCGGCTCTGGGTAAATTAGAGGCACTCCTTTGATCCAAAAGTCCAGCGGATTTCGGATAACCCGGAAATTTAGCCGGCCATTACGGAAATATTTGCGGTGATTTTATAATAAAAGGTAAGGAGTCAAGGATGTTTGAACCTCTGTGGACCACCAGCGTCTCCATTCCCCTTTTTCAGATCATGCTGATCATGGGCGCCAGCACCCTGGCCCTGGTCCTCGGCAAGATGAAGATCTGCATCGTCATCGGTTATTGCGGTCTTTTGTACTGGGGATACTTCTGCAATCCCAGCCTGAAATCAACGGACGGAACGTTTCACATGGACGCCTTCAGCCTTTCATTAATGGGATTCGGCGTCGCCATTGTCTTTCTCGTCCTGGTGGGACTGCTGACGCATCAGGAATAGTCAGGGCTTCCCCCTGAAGAACCGTTACGTCAGCGGTTCGATTTGCAGGGACGGCCGGAGGGTTTCGTTGGCCTGATTCATTTTCTCGCCCGCCGAATAAACGGCAACGGCAGACCGGTTCTTGACGCCTGCCAGATATTGCAAAGCCCCCGCGGTCAATTCCCGGTTTCCCATGGATAAGACGGCCTGACGGAATCGCCGCCTTTCCTCATCGGTAAGACCCGAGAAATGACGGATCATCGAGGCGAATCCCCGGCCGGCGGGATCCATCGGACGATCCAGGGCGCCGATGGAACCGATGACGGCTTTCTGTATCTCTTCGTCGGCAATGACGCCGTCCCCGGCAAAACGAAGGGCTTCTTCATAAACCGCAAGTGTCCGCTCCAGATGGGGATCCCGGTAAGAGAGAAAGGAAAACAGGCCGTTCGTGGGATCGTACAGACACATTCCTCCGTACGCGCCGCCCTGCACCCGGATTTTCTGATAAAGACAACCGTTTGACAGGAGACGGGAGAGGACGAACAGGGGAGCCGCCAGGGAACTCCCATAAGTCGGGGCGGGAAAAGCTTCCGCCACATAGGACACCTGGGCGGGAATGGCGATGCCCACCCTGGACGGAAGCGCCGGAACCGGGACATCACAGATTGTGGATGGAACCTCTTTCAGCGCCGTCATGATCGTCCCGACGGCTTCCTCAAGCAGATTCAGGCCCTGCCTGTCTGCGGTCAGGTTCAGAATCATCCTGTCTTTCCGGATTATACGGGATTTCAAATCATCGATCTTACGAATGAAATCTCCCTGCCTCTCATCCCATGATTCTGCCAGGGCATGGATAAATTTCAATTGACTCCTGCCGTGCCATTGTTCTTCCCGGTAAGCCGGAAGGGTCAGGGAAGCGGCCGCCGTTCTCTTGGCGAAGAGATGACCGGAAGGAACCACGGCAGCCTGGAGATCGTTCCTGTCCTCGAAAATCAGGTCCCTGATCCTCGCCATCTCCGTAAGATTCCCCCGGAACAGGATATCCGACAGGATGCCGACGGCATCGGGGATGTTGCGATAGAGCATGCGGACGTGGACAATCATCTTCTGCCAGGTTTCACAACCGCCGATACGGAAGCCCGAAGCCAGATGGGCTCCCAGCCCGCCCGTCTTCAGGGCAATCTTTTTTGAAAGCGCATCATAGGATAACTCCCCGGCTCCCAGGCCGGTCATCAATCTGCACAGCAGCGGCAGGTATGGCTGCAATTCATCGGGAATATGGGCAACATCGAAGGCGATGTGCAAATAGGCGATACCGTTCGTGAACAGATCATGCGAAAGAACCGTGACGCCCTGACGTATTTCCGATTCGACAGGGATGACATCCACCTCCGGAGACAGGTCCTCAATCCCGATCGCCGGGAGTAACGCCGCTGCTTCGGGCGGATCGGGTTCGGTCTGAAAGCACTTGAGACGGAGGGCGTCGGAGGCGATCCGCGCACGTTCTTCGGGGGAAAGACCCTCTGCCATAACCCTCAAAGCCTCCCGGGACCTGGCTTCCTGCTCAGACTGATACGTTGTGCTCGGTTTCATGACGGACAGGAGGCGATGGGGATTTTCGAGGAACCACCGGCGCAGGACATCCTGAAAGAGCGCCGGATCCCGGTCCCAGCGACGCCTGATATCGTCGATCATGGCAGGAAAGTTCAAACCGGCCAGAGGATCCCCATCGTAAAGCCACGTGTGAAAGACGCGGCCCATCAGGGTGATGCCATAGGGATAGGCCCCCCGGGAGATCTCCTTTCCGTGAAATTCGACCTGATGGAGGGCGCCTTCAATCAGGTCCCGTTCAAAACCCGACTCCGCCAGACGGGCAACCGTATCCAGAATCAGGACTTCGACCGCCGCTGCCCGGTCGGCCTCCGAGCCCCGCAGACCAACGACAAAGGCCAGTTGTTTGATGTCCTTTTCCAGGCCTGTCACGGGAGAGAGATCTTCTCCCAGGCCGGATTCGACCAGGACTTTCCGCAGGGGACCGGCGGCACTTCCGACCAGCGCCCAGGAAACGATTTCCAGGAGGATAACCGTTTCATAATCGAGGTTGTCCGCCAGCATCCAGGCCACATTGACCGCCGTTTTGGCCGTGGCGTCCTCATCGGCCCCGATGGGATATTCCCCGCAAACCGACCGGGGCGCCGTCCAGCGCTCCTGAGGAGCGATATGGGATTCCACGGTTACGGCATCAAAGCCGTCGAGCATCTCCGCAAGAAACGTCAGGCAATCCCGGGTCGGGATATCCCCGTAGAAGAAGAAACGGGCATTGGAGGGTGAATAATAGGAACGGTGAAAGGCCCGGAACTGCTCATAGGTCAGGTTGGGAATGGCATCGGGTGCGCCGCCGGAATCATTTCGATAGATGGTATCGGGATACAGGTTCTCCTGGATGGCCTTGAACATGAGGGAATCGGGAGAAGAATAGGCGCCTTTCATTTCGTTGTAGACGATCCCCGAAATGACGAGTTCGCTGTCCGGGTTGCCGGGATCGGCAAATTCGAAATGGTGCCCCTCCTGGAGAAAGGTTTCCCGAAGCAGCCGCGGGCGGAGGACAAGGTCCGTATAGACGCGGGCCAGGTTGAAAAAGTCCTTCTTCACCTGGCTGGCGACGGGGTAGACGGTCTTGTCCGGATAAGTGAACGCGTTAATGAAGGTCTGGAGCGATGCCCGATGCAACTCGTTGAAGACATCCTTCAGGGGGTATCGTTCCGAACCGGCCAGGACCGAATGTTCCAGGATATGGGGGAGTCCCGTCGAATCTTCGGGTGGCGTCCGGAAACAAATCGCGTACAGATTCTCCGGATCATCGTTATGAAGATGGAGAATCCGGGCTCCGGTTCGCAAATGCAGGATTTCGTAGGCCGTCTGGCGGATATCCGGCAGGGGTGTAACGCGTGTGATTTCGAAACTCAAGAATTTTTCGCCCGGCGCAAAGACCGGTTCGGGGCAGGTTGACGACGGCGCCATGTGCTTCTCCTTCATTCGCTTTTCCAATGCTCCCTACCCTTATCCATTCTCCCTTCTCCCGTCAAGGCACAAAAAAGAGGGGCGGTTACGTACCGCTCCTCTTTTGCTTATATGCCCCGCTTCTTCTCCGGTTAAAACAGGGACGGGTTGTCAGGGCGCCTTTTCCTCCGGCAGGGAAAGCGTCACGAAGAAGAACGACCCATTCCGCTTGATGCGGAAAAGATATGTCTCGTCCGGAGTCTTCCGGGACAGAATTCCCGCGTAATCCTCCAGAGAGGTAATTTTTTGCCTGTTGATCTCCAGAATGATGTCCTGGGGCCGAAGTCCTGCATCGTCCGCGGCACCTCCGCTGACGACGTCCGTGATGATCACGCCTGTTTTGACCGGCAGTTTGAAGTATTTCATCATCTCCGGGGTAATTTCCTGAACCGTCATCCCGAATGTCTCCGAAAGCCTGTCCGCACCGGCGACGCGCTTCCCATCCTTCCTTTCCGCAATCACCACCGGCAGGTTTTTCTCCTTACCGTCACGCCAGATCCGGATGTCCGCTTTCTTCCCGACGGGGAGCCCCGCAACGGCCATCAAAAGCCCGCGGGTATCGTCGACGGGGTTCCCCCCGATTCCCAGAATTACATCCCCCGCCTTGATTCCTCCCTTGTCGGCCGGTTCACCCTCGAAGACCTCACTGACCAGTGCCCCCCTGGATTCCTTGAGCTTCAGGTTCCTGGCGATATCGTCCGTCACATCCTGGGCGGAAACACCAAGCCAGCCCCGGGTGACATACCCCTTTCCCTTGAGATCGGGCAGAAGCGTCTTGGCCATGTTGATCGGAATGGCGAAGCCGATCCCCTGGCCATGGGCGACAATGGCCGTATTGATTCCGATCACCTCGCCTTTCAAATTGAAAAGGGGACCGCCGCTGTTGCCGGGATTGATCGACACGTCGGTCTGGAGGAAATTGTCGTAGGGACCGGAGCCGATCACGCGCCCTTTGGCGCTGATAATCCCGGCGGTCACGGTGTGATCGAGACCGAAGGGGTTGCCGATGGCGAAAACCCAGTCACCGGGACGAATCTGATCGGAATTCCCGAATGTCACCGCCGTCAGGGGCGTCGACGGCTTGATCTTGATGAGGGCGATATCCGTATTGGCGTCCTTTCCCTTGACTTCGCCGTCGTACTCGCGTCCGTCGGACAGCTTCACCTTGATTTTATCCGCCTTTTCCACCACATGGTTATTGGTGAAAATATAGCCGTCGGCACTGATGATGAAACCAGAGCCGAGGCTGTTCTGCTTGTATTCCCTTTCCGGCTGGTCTCCGAAGAAACGGCGGAAGAAATCATCGTTGCCGAAGGGCCCGAAGGGCATGTTTCCGCCGGGCATACGTTGCGTTTTCAGGATCTTGGTCGTGCTGATATTCACCACGGAGGGACCCAACTTTTCGGTCAAGTCCGCAAAAGACGGCATCGCGGTACCTAAGGCCGCCGGGGCGGCCGTCGCAGCGGAACAAAAGAAAAGCATGAAACACAAAAGAGAAAAAGTGGTTAAAACTCCCCGGTAGAAGCGGCCTCCCCGGCCGATACGACTTCCGAATTTACCCATCACAAGACCTCCTGTGGTAAACGGCACTGCCGTTTGCATCATCATGATTGATTCGACTGCCTTTCCGCCGGCACCCGCTGACCGCCGGCAAACCTCTCCTTCCAGCAAAGGATGGCCATTTCCTTATACTTTCTGAAATGTAGTCATCATTCCGATTCAGTCAAGATATCACGATGACAAGACCGATCATTTTAACACCCCGGGTGATGAATCGAAGAAGGATGCTGGACTTGGTGTACGTAAAGTTTGCAAAAGGCGGGACGCTCAAAAAAATCGCGGACGAAACACAGACCCGGCCAATACGGAGAAACCGCGATGCGGTCCGGAAGAGAAAATACCCCACCCGCGAGATTCGCACATATCTCCAGGCACAACGGCATGGACTCTCCGCAAAGCCGGCATGGAACAGAAGACAATCCGTTTAAACGCACCCCCGTGGGACAGGATTCATTCCCGAAAATCACCCCGTCCGTTTCACGACACCGGATCAAAACAATTAGAAATGGATATACTTAAAGGAGGCCGTCAATCGCGTTCGGTAGGCTTTGATGTTCCCATTTTCAATGGTCACATCCTGTCCCGTCACCTCGGCGATCCTCAAATCCTGAATGCTCTTGGAGGCTGTTGCAATGGCGTTTCTTGCCGCCTCTTCCCAGGATACGGCACTGACACCCACCAACTCGATTAAATCATATGTACTTTCGGGCATTTCACTCACCTCAAATGGTTTCGGTTATTCTTTCCGTGAAGTCACTATCCCGTGATGGAAAACATCCTGCCCCGCCAAATGGTTTGGGTGGGTGAATTTCACCAAACCGGATTTACGTTCATGCACCACTGATGAAAACATTAACCACAAAGGAAATGACCTGTCAATGCAATTCCCCGGTTAATCTTCACCGGAACGAGATTTTATGAATAAGGTCCCCGCTGAACAGGAACCCGTGGGAGCTGTGTGCGGCGGCGGGTTGGCTTAAAACCGCTGCATGATTTCAATCCGCTCCGCTGATTTTCACCGCTCAAGGCAAGGCATTTCGGACGGCGAGTTCGGTGCGGCAGAAATCACGGAAGTTGTTGACCGCCGTAAAAAACTCCCGCATCATGATCACCCAGGCATAACGCCCCTGATCGGTCAGGCGATAGTCCTCTCCCGTGTACCGGATGGCACCGATCAGGGAGAAAAGGGCCAGATCCATCCAGAGGACCCGATAAAGCCGGCCGGGATATTTTTCTTCGAGTCCCTTCAAATTCAACGATCCTCCGAACAGGCGCATCAGAAAATCGTAGCGGACCCGGTCGCGAAGCGCGAAGGTCCGTGTCGCCATCAGGGGAAGTTGCCCCCGGTTGACCTGATCGATATAGGCGGGGATATGAAACGTGTTGGCATAGCAGATCCCATTCAGATAGCCGATGGAACCGCTCCCCAGGCCGGCATACTCGTCGTAGTCGACGATATACTCATCGATCATGGTTCCCTTGCGGGAAAAACACCAGGCGGAGGAAAACCGGTAGGCCGGCGTAAGTCTTCGCACGATTTCGCGATAAAAGCGCTTCTCGTTTCCGCCGTTGACGTCCCCCAAGGCGTCGATGACCTTCCGGCGGGTTACATCCGAAATCATCAGGGGATAAAACGTCACCTGTTCGGCTTCGATATCCATCAGAATATCCAGATCCCGATTCAGCATGTTCAGGTCCTGGGAGGGAAAGTTAAAGATCATGTCGGCGTTGAGGGTATCGAAAACACCTTTCAGCTCCTTCAAACGGCGGGCAATGGCTTCACCGCTTCCGTATTTCTCATAACGGTCCATCCGCTTCAGAAGATCGTCGTCAAAGCTCTGAACCCCCACGGACAGGCGATTCACGTGCGCCTCCCGCAGGCGGAGCAGGTTTTTTTCCGTCAGGTGGTTGGGATTGGTTTCCACGGAAATTTCGCGTATGGGGAAACAGTCCCGGGCAACCGCCAGGGTTTCGACCAGTTCTTCGATCATGACCGTCGGTGTTCCGCCGCCGACGTAGATGCCCCCGAAAACATAACCCAGTTCCCGGTACAAACGGATCTCTTGCCTCAAGGCGTTAAAGTAACGGCGGCAGAGATCTTCTTCAAAGACAACCCTATTGAACGAACAGTAGGGACAGAGTTTTTCACAGAAAGGCACATGCAGGTACAGAAGCCTGGGAGGCGGCGCTGCCCCCGCCGGGGGAATCCGCGGGTTTTCCGTTTCATCGAACCGCATGGCCGCGGCAAATTCCTGTCTGGCACGATAACCGATAATATGATGGATCAAGACCCCTCCCTATTCCCGTTCCGAAGCAATCGTTTCTTCCGGGAAACGAGGGCTTAACCGCCGCCTTCCCGGAAAGTCGATTCCCTATCACGAATAGTCTGAAATCACAAGCCCTTGCGGGAAAGCATCATCAGTGATATAGGGGCTCCATGTTACATCTATGAAGGAGTAAAACGGCATGTCGGATCAAAAAATCTACACCCTGTGGTCGGATGACCGGATCAACGAAGAATCCATCCGGATTCTCAGGACAACCTGCGAAGATCTTTCCCTGCCCCTCACTGCGGAGGGCGAGGAGATGGTCAGGACGTTAATCGACACTTTCTTAACCCGGGACGACGGCGTGGGGCTGGCAGCGCCACAGATCGGCATTCTCAAAAGGATCATCGTTTTTCGCAACAAGGGCTTCGATGAAAGAAGCTGGTCCAAGAAACCGGAAGATTACGAAGTCCTCATCAACCCGAGAATCACCCAGGCAAGGGGAGATCTTGTGTCCGCCCTGGAAGGCTGCCTGTCCTGTCCTGAAATACAGGTTGAAATCGCCCGCTATCCGGAAATCAAGTTACGGGCCTGCGACAGGAAGGGCAACAAAATCGCAAAGCGTTACAGCGATTACGTCGCCCGGGTTGTCCAGCATGAAATGGATCACCTGGAGGGAAAACTGATCATCGATCACGGCGGGGCTCTGTATTACCCGAAGAAAAAGCAGGCGTTTTTCGATAAAATCTTTCAGCCGGAAAAATAAAAATCTTCGCCGAAAGCGCTTTCGAAATCGGGGGAACCGCACTCAGCGAAGGAGATTCCGCACGGCATCCGCAACCGGTTCCGTAAAAAGGGACATGAAAACGGCAAAAAGGGCAAAAGCACCGACAGCTTCACTGATGTAGATCTTATGGTACCGGTGTTTCAGGGATACGATGGCCAGTCCCCCGACAAACAGACATCCCAGCTGAAAAAAAGGGAAATGACCTTTCGCACTGGTCACGAATTCCATATAGGTAAAAGATGCCGTCGTCAGGACAACAAAACCGGCCACAAACCAGACCTCGACAACCTTCCCCATAGGAATTGTCGTCTTATTCGACTTCAGGAAATCCAGAAAGGAACCCTTCACTTCCCTTGCCCCCCGGAAGATCGAAACAGGCTTGATCTCCCTTAAAATGGCTGTTGTATAACATAACCTTCCACCTTATTCAACATATCGCTTAATCCCCTAGAATCAGGGCGAAACAGGGATTCCCTATGAATTGCTGATGTCCGCCACGGATATTCGCCCCCGGATTTATCCCTTGAAAAGGCCTGCCGGTTATAGTAAATTTTAGACGCGTTTTTCAGTATTTAAAAAACAGGGACCCATGCAGAAGATCTCTTGCCCGAAATGTGGAAAACAATTTATCTGGACGGATGACAGCCCTCCCGGGGGGAAATGTCCGACCACGAACTGTGACTGGCACTATGATGTCCGCAAAGAAATCGGCAAAGGTTTGGCAAGAAGAGCAGAAGCATCTTCCCCTCCGGCCTTCCTCTGCCCCGAATGCGGGGCCGCCCTCTCGTCCGCATGGACCCGCTGTCAAGGCTGTGGGAGCTTGATCCTGGCTTCGCGAACGCTGAAGAGACGCCATCTGATTTTTATCGGCATCCTGGTTTTGGCCATACTGGCCCTCTCTTATCGTTACTTATTCTGAGGGTTATGCCCTGTTGAACCTTTGATTGAAACGGATGATTC
The DNA here is from genome assembly GCA_964541005.1 of uncultured Syntrophales bacterium. Lineage (GTDB taxonomy): Bacteria > Desulfobacterota > Syntrophia > Syntrophales > JAAYKM01 > JAAYKM01. The sequence continues at coordinate 14,056 of CAZIPU010000005.1, forward strand.
CTGTGCGGATGTCACGGATCATTCCCCGGAATGATCGAAACCTTAATCGAGCGGTTTTTTCCCCGATTCCCGGTTTTTCCAGGAGGTCAACTTATGTTTAGCCAGATTCTCGTCCCGACGGATTTTTCGAAAAAACACATCAGTCCTCTTGAGATCGCCACAAACATCGCAACAAAGTACAAGAGTACCATCCACCTGCTCCACGTGGTCGAGATTATCACCGATACCACCTTTACGGAATATGAGGATTTTTACAACAAACTGGAAAAAAGAGCCCAAAAGCAGATGCAAAACCTGATTGCCCTTTATGAGGGGAAACCGGTTCCCATCATCCCCCACATCTCTTACGGAAACCGGGTCCAGGAAATTCTGAAGTTCAGCAGGGAAAACGATATCGGTCTGATCATCATGAACTCTCACAAAGTGGAGCTGAAAAACCCCATTCAGAGCTGGGGCACCATCAGTTACAAAGTCGCTCTGCTGTCGGAGAGTCCGGTCTTGCTCGTAAAATAGGGAGGAAAGGAAAAATATGCCCAGAATTTTAATCATCGACGATGATGACACCATCCGGGATGTGCTGGTCGAATACTTCGGCAGCATGGGCTACGATGTCATGGAGGCAACCAACGGCCGTGTTGCTCTGGAAAAGCAGATGGAAAATCCGGCGGATCTGGTCATCACGGACCTGATTATGCCGGAAGAAAACGGCCTGGAAACCATTCTTGAACTCCAGAATCATTACCCGCATTTAAAAATCATTGCCATGACCGGAAGCGGTCATTTCGGAGCCCTGGAAGATCTGAAAACGGCTTCCTGCATGGGTGCCCATCGTACATTTTCCAAACCGTTCCACCTGGAAGACATGTTGCAGGCCGTAGAGGAACTCCTCAATCATCCGGACACGTAATTTCACCGGGAAAAAGGTAAATTACATGGAAGATCCACAGGCAAAGGCCCTCGAAGGGCAGCTGAAGCAATGTTCTGCGGAACTGGCGGGACTACGCAAAGAAGTGGAGAAATACAATCTTATCCTCGAGGAGATCAACCTGTTTTACTGTGAAATGGACCTCGAAGGCCGGATTCTTTTTTTTAACGTCCCTTTCTGCACAGCCCTCGGGTATACACGGGAGGAAATAGAGGGATTGTCTTACGGCAGGCTCATGGAAAACCCGTCCCAGGATCTGTTCTCGGCCGCCTTAACCCATGTCTGCCGGACAGGCCTGCCCAGGCGGCGCATCGATTATGTGCTCCTCCGGAAAAACGGAAGCATCCTGCACACGGAGACGTCCATCTTCCTCATGACCGATGCAAAAAAACGCCCCGTGGGTTACCGCATCCTGTTTCAGGATATCACCCGTCGCAAGCAGGCGGAAGAACTGGTCAAAAAACTCGCTTTTCAGGATACCCTGACGGGATTGCCTAACCGGAGACTGTTCCATGACCGGCTGGTTCTGGCATTGAACCAGGCAAAAAGAAACAGGGAGCGTTTCGCCGTCATGATGATCGATCTGGACCGGTTCAAGGTCGTCAACGACACCCTGGGCCATTATGTGGGAGACATGCTGATCCAATCTGTCGGCCAGAGATTGACAAACCTGCTGCGGAAAGGCGACACGGTTGCCCGCATCGGCGGCGACGAATTCATCCTCCTGCTGCCGTCACTGGGAAGAATTGATAATGCGGATCGGATTGCCGAAAAAATCGTGAGTGCATTCAACGAGCCCTTCTTCCTGGACGATCATGAAGTCCGGATAACCCCCAGCATCGGCATCGCCATTTATCCGGAACATGGGGATAACCTGGATATTCTCCTGAAAAATTCCGATATCGCCATGTACGCCGCGAAGGAGAACGGACGGAACACCTTCAAATACTACAGGAGGAAAGAAAACCCACCGGGAACGTTGAAAAGCCAATTCCCAAACCGCACCGCCCGTTGAATGAAGCCGGAACCTATCGCCGCTCTTTCAGCACATTCTCCGTTGCCCTGAAGACTGCATCCACTGTTATGCGCTTCATGCAGGTCATCTCCCGGCATTTTTTCAGAAAACAGGGGGCGCAGGAAAGGGATTCCCGAATAACCCGATGCCCGGAGCCGTAGGGCCCTGTCCGTTTCGGGTCCGTGGGACCGAAAAGGGCCACGACAGGTGTCCCCATGGCGGCCGCCAGGTGCATGGGCCCGGAATCCGTCGTGATCAGAAGCGTTGCCCTGCGATAGAGCTCCGCCAGATCCTTGAGTGTCGTCTGCCCCTCCAGGTTGATCACGCCCCTGCGGCTGAGAGCCCGGATTTTCTCCAGGGAAGGCGATTGCTGCCCGGTTAAGACCACCGGCATTCCGTATGTCTCGCCAATCCGGTCGCAGAGGGCGGCAAACCGCTCGTCCTCCCAAAGCTTGGTATCCCAGTACGCCACGGGGTTCAGGGCGATAAAGGGTCCCTCAATCCCGTGTGCCTTCAGGAGTTCATCGACCCGTTTCCGGTTTTCCTCACCGATGGCGATCCGGAACTCCGGTTCCATCACAGCGGCGCCCAGATATCCGGGAAAATCCAGGTAACGGTCTACGGCATGCTTGTTCATGTCCTCCGGTATCTTTTCGGTGTAAAACAGACCGCTCAATTCCTGGTAGCTGTCATACCCGAGCTTTCTTCTGCCACGACTCAGAAAGACCAGAATGGCGCTTTTAAACAGGCCATGAAAATCGATCACCAGATCGTAGTCCCGGTCGCGAAGATCTCTCAGGAATGTCTTCATTTCGTGCAGCGGTTTCCTGAACCGGCCTGACCGGACCGCTTTCCACCACCCTTTGCGGCGGGAAACGATAACCCGGTCCAGATCCGGATGATCCCGGATAATGTCCGCTGCCGCCTCTTCGACCAGCCAGGTGATATGGGAATCGGGATAGCGTTTTCTCAAGGCCGAAAGGGACGGGAGCGTATGGATCACATCCCCGACGGCGCTCAATTTGACGATCAGGATATTCACCGCGCCACATCCCCCAATATCCAGGTCACGGCATCCAGGAGATCCGCGGCAACATAGTCCGGAGCCGCACCTTCATCCGCTTTCTCTGCCGCTCCATAACCGGTTTTGACCAGGATGCCCTTCGTCCCCGCTTTCTTGCCTGCCTGCACGTCCTTCATCATATCCCCGACCATGTACGACCGGGACAGATCGATATGCAGGTCCCGGGATGCCTGCAGCAACATCCCGGCCCCGGGTTTCCGGCATGAACAGGCCCGGCGATAAGGGAGGACGCCTTCCGTGGGATGGTGAGGACAGTAGTAAAAGGCATCGATGAACGCCCCTTCCTGCCGGAGCCGTTCCTGCAAAAACGCATGCGCCTCGGAGACGAAATCCTCCCCGAAATAGCCCCTTGCCACACCGGATTGATTGGTCACGACGACCACCTTGATTCCCTTCCCGTTGAGCAGCCTGATTGCCTCTGCCGACCGGGGAAAGAGTTTCATTTGTTCCAGGCGGCTCAGATAGCCGACTTCTTCGTTGATTGTGCCGTCCCGGTCCATAAATACGGCTCTGGAAAGCGTTATCGGGTGATCATCCATTGTGCCGCTCCGTAGACGTCTTCCACCGTAATCATATCCATGCACCGGAAATCCGTCGGGCAGGTCGTTTTCAGGCAGGGACTGCAGGGGAGATCCTTGTGCACGACAAGGCTGTTTTTCCCCAGAGGGGACGTCGTGACGGGATTGGTCGATCCGAAGATGGCCAGTGTCGGCACATCGAGAGCGCCGGCAACGTGCATCAACCCGGAATCATTTGATATGAAGAGACGGCACCGCGATATCAGGGAGATCGCCTCCCGGAGGGTGGTCATGCCCGCCAGATCGGTCAGGGCATGGCTCGCACAGCGGGAAACCTCACCCGTGCTTCCCCGGTCGCCGGCGCTTCCAAACAGCATGACTTGAGCGGAGAATTCGTCGGTCAGGCGGTCGGCCACTGCCGCAAAACGGTCGGGAAACCATTTCTTGGCCGCACCGTATGTCGCCCCCGGCGCCATACCGACAAGGAAACCGCCGGGGTCGATATTGTAACCCCGAAGGATCTCATCGGCCCGATCCCGATCTGCCTGCGTCATGGCCAGGTGGAGTTCCCGGCTGTCGCCACCGCACCCGAGGGTCTTGACCATTTCCAGGTAGTAATCCACCTGATGAACCCGGCGGACGGCCCGGGTCCGTTTGACCGAATGCGTCAGCAGGGGCCCCCTGCCGTCCGAATTATACCCGGCCCGCACGGGAATTCCGGCCAGCAAGGAAATGATCGCCGCCTCGATCGCGTTCTGCAGCAGGATGGCCGCGTCGAACTTCCTCTCCCGGAGTTCTCCCGCCAGGCGGAAAAGCCCTCCAAATCCTGCATGAACGCCGGGAGACCGGTAAAGGATCACCTCATCGACATCGGAACAGAGAAAAAAGATATCCGCCACCCAGGGTTTTGCTAGGACGCTGATTTTGGCATCGGGAAACGCCCTGCGGACGGCGGCCATCGCCGGCAGGGTCATGATAACATCCCCGATCCAGTTCGTTCCCCTGATGAGAATGTTGCGTGCATCTTCAATACGATGGGATGTGCGAATGGAAATTCTCATGATCTTTTCTAATAATACTTTCGTTGCGTCCGGAGGCCTGCATCCCGTCCGCCAGAGGCATCAGCAGGGTTACCGTTTCCGCAGCTGATGCACCTTGGTTTTCCAGCGATTGTGCAGCCACAACCACTGGTCGGGATATTGACGGATCATATCCTCGATAATTCTGGTGAATTGCTGGGTATTGGCCTTGACATCGGCATCCCAGTCCCCCGTCCGGATAATATCGATTTCATCACCGATAACCAGGCGGTATCGGCCATCATGCTGCCGCACCATGAATGCCGGCATAACCGGCGTTTCCCCCCGGAGCACCATCTGAGCCACTCCGTCGGTCGTACAGGCCGGTCTCCCGAAAAATTCGACAAAAATCCCCTCTTTCCAGGATACGTTCTGATCGATGAGGACCCCGACGATGCCGCCCCTGCTGAGCGCACGAATCATCTGCAGCATGGCCCGGCGTTTCGGAATCGGGATATTGCCTGTCGAGGAACGGACATATCTCACAACGCGATCCAGAAAAGGGTTGTCCAGAGGCCGGTAAACGGCGTTCATGGGAGCGAGAAAAGACGACGAGGCCACGGCCATCAATTCCCAGTTCCCGAAATGGGCACCGACGAGCAAGAGACCGTTCTTTTTTTCGAGTGCCTGCCGGGTGCGTTCCAGACCCTCAATATCCAAAAGACGATCCAAACGTTCCCGGTTCATGCGCGGTAAATCAAAGAACTCCGCACAAACGATGGCAAGATTCCGATAGGCTCCTTTCGCAATCCCGACAATTTCCGCCATGGATTTGTCCGGAAAGGCACGGAGAAGGTTGTGAACGGCGGTAAAGCGCTGTTTCGGCGAGAAATGGTAGAAAATCCGCCATAGACCTATGAACAGCGCTTTGCGCAGCCACAGCGGAATCAGGCCGAAACATCTGACAACCATTTCGACCGGTATATCGCGGTTTTCCGTACCCATTACACCATCCCGTTCCTGCCCGAGGATCCATCGTTTCTTATTCCCTGCGGCGCCATGTCCGTCGCCTTTCTTGGTCAAACATCACAAAATCTCCGTAACCATGGCATGGATTCACTCCGCTGATGCATATCCCAGTTTCTTCAAAAGCGCTTCGGCAAAAACTTTTTCGTCCGGGGCGAAATCCATGGTCACGCGAAGCAGATCGATCTTCTCCAAAAACATATGGAAACGGATTAACTTCACACCATCCTTTTCCGTCGTGACAATCAGGTCGGCTTTCTCTTCCGCCGCCCGTTTCTGAATCTCCCGAATATCCTCGCGGCTGTAGGCATGATGATCGGGGAAAGGCAGGAAAACGGCCATCACGGCGCCGG
>CAZIPU010000005.1:20095-23157 GCA_964541005.1 uncultured Syntrophales bacterium
CGGCTGTAGGCATGATGATCGGGGAAAGGCAGGAAAACGGCCATCACGGCGCCGGCGTCGGTCAAGGTTTCCCGGAAGCCATCGGGGTGGGCAATACCGGCGAAGGCACAGACCCGGCAGCCCCGCAGATCTTCCAGCGGACGATTCAGACCCGTCGCCGCATTGAGAAGAGCCGTCGCCCGGTGGCGGGAACGGAACTCCGGTTTGGACACGGGAAGGGGAACCGCTTCGGAGCCGACGCCCGTCCGAACAATCAGATCAGATCTTTTCAACGACGCGGAAGATTCCCGCAGAGGACCGGCGGGGAGCAGGAATCCGTTGCCCAAGGGGTTCGCGGCGCTGACCAAAACGATATCGACATCACGGGCCAGTTGCCGGTGCTGGAAGGCGTCATCCAGAATCAGAAGATCCGCGCCGAACTGTTCGATAGCGACCCGTCCCGTCATGGCCCGTTTGGGACCGGTCAGGACCGGAACACCGGTGACAGATTTACCGATCAGGGCCGGTTCGTCCCCGCAATCCTCCGGCTTCATGAATAAACGATTCCCGTCGGACACGATATTGATCGGCGCCTTTGCCTTCCCCTTGTAACCGCGGCTGAGTACCGCCGGCCGGAAGCCCTTTTCTTTGAGAAGGTTGGCCAGGTAAATCACCGTGGGTGTCTTCCCCGTACCCCCAACAGTAATATTTCCGACACTGATGACTTTGCAGGGCAGCTTTTCCTGTCGGAGCAGCCCCATATCATAGCAACGATTCCTCAGGAAAACGGGCAGACGATACAGGAAAGAGGCTACTCTCAGAATAATTTCAAAGGGCTGGTAACCGATCTTCTCTTTCGACCAGATCGCTTCGACGCTCTTCTGCATGTCCTTTTTTTTCATCTCGCGGGGGCCCCTCCGTTTCTGGCGGCATCAATGACTGACTTCATGACGCTTCAATCATCCCGGCCTCCGCCACCGGTTCTTCCTGGTCTGTTTCCCGGAACTGCATCTGGTGAAGCCGGTAGTACTCGCCATGGCGGGAAATGAGGTCCTCATGGTTCCCCTCTTCGACTATTTCTCCATTCATCAGGACAACAATCCTGTCCGCGTTCCGTATCGTCGAAAGCCGGTGGGCGATGACCAGCGTGGTCCGGCCCTTCATGAGGTTCTCCAGGGCCTCCTGGACTTCCATCTCCGACTCCGTATCGAGGGACGACGTTGCCTCATCGAGGATCAGAATGGGAGCATCCTTGAGAAGGGCCCGGGCAATGGAGATCCGCTGCCGCTCCCCACCGGATAGTTTCGTCCCCAGCTCTCCGATCACCGTATCGTAGCCGTTGGGGAGATTCATGATAAAACCATGGGCATTGGCGGCCTTCGCCGCCTCGACGATCTTGTCGTCCGACGTTTGAATGTCGCTGTAGGCAATATTGTTTTTGACCGTGTCATTGAAGAGGAATGTCTGCTGCGTAACGATGCCGATCTGGGCAACGAGGGATTCTATCGTCACGTCCCGTATATCCTGGCCGTCAATCAGAACACGGCCTTCCGTCACGTCGTAAAAACGGGGGATCAGATTCACCAGGGTGGTCTTTCCTCCGCCGCTCATGCCGACGAAAGCCACCACCTCACCGGTCCGTATAGACAGATTGATGTGCTTCAGAACCGTGGCTTCTTCATAGGCAAAACTGACATTCTGTAATTCAATACCCCTTGTGATTGGCCTCAACATGACGGCGTCCGGTTTGTTACGAATCTCGGGGACCGTGTCAATGACACTGAAAATTCGGGTCGCTGCAGCGATTCCCTGCTGTATATCATTGTTGATATTGGCTAAGCGCTTCACAGGCTCATAAATCATTAACAAAGCGGCAAGAAAGGAAAAAAATGTACCCGGTGTGGTGTTCCCCTTGATAACCTGGAAGCCGCCATAGAAAATGATGGTCGCGACACCGACTCCGGCGAGACACTCCATCAGCGGGGTTGCCAGGGTCTTCGCCACCACATTTTTTATTATAAGGCGGAAAAGCCTTTCGTTTTCCCTGTTGAACCGGCCGGTTTCGTAAGATTCCATGCCGAAAGCCTTGACAATTCGGATTCCTGCAATGCTTTCCTGAAGCAGGGCGGTCAGGCTGCCCATGGTAACCTGGGTTTTAATCGACGTTTTCCTGACCCTTCTGCCGATCAGCACGATCGGATAAATCGCCAGGGGGAAGACCGTCAGGGCGATCAGAGCCAGCTTCCAGTCCCGGTAAAAAACCACGCCGACCAGGGCAACAAGGGTAAAGGTATCCTTGAACAGGCTTGTCACGGCATTCGATACGGTGATATAAACCAGCGAAACATCGTTGAGTACTCTGGAAATGAGAGTCCCCGTGGGGTTTTTGGTAAAGAACGAAAGTGACTGTGCCTGAATGCTCTGGTAAAGTCTGCTGCGAAGGTCTGCGACAATCCGGTTGCCGATGTAGTTCATCAGGACGTGTTGACCGTAATTTGCCGCCCCCTTGAAAAGATAGACGGCGATGACCGCCGCCGGTATCCAGTACAGACTCGTTTCCTTACGGTTGAGAAAAATTTCATCCAGGGCCGGCTTAATGAGAAAAGCCGCCGCCGCGGTGGCCCCGCCGACGATGATCATGCAGATCGCGGCCAGGACAAATCTGGCAATCTGGCTCCGTGCCAGAATCAAAAGTCTTTTGTAAACATCCATTGGTTATTCCTATATCAACATGTCACAGGCCAGCCGGGCCGCCCTGCGGGAAGCCCCCGCCTCCCCGAGGCTTTTCCGGATCTCCGACAGGTCTTTTATCATCCGGGCCCTGACATCCGGATCGGTCAGAATGCGGGTCACTTCATGCGCCACACGCTCCGCCGTAAAATCCTGCTGGATCAGTTCGGGAACAACGGTCCTGCCGGCAATGATATTGGCAAGACCGACATGCTTCACCCTGATCACCCTTTTCCCCAGAAAAAAAGTCAGGGGAGAAACCTTATAAACGATCACCATCGGTTTTACAAGGAGTGCGGTCTCCAGAGTGGCCGTCCCGGAAGCCACGATCACGGCATCGGAAACGGACAGCG
>CAZIPU010000005.1:23257-35490 GCA_964541005.1 uncultured Syntrophales bacterium
GCAATTTCATCGAGCAGGGGATGGCCGACGAACGTCGCCCGGACGCCGGCCTGCCGATAAAGATCCTCCTCAAAGGGAAGAATCAGGGCCATCCGATCCACCACCCGTCGAATGGTTTTGATCCGCCCCTTCCTCCAGGCCCACACCTTGGGACTGATATAATAGAAAACCCGAATGCCCTTCTTTTTCGCCGCCTTTGCCAGCGCCAGATTGAAGCCGGGATAATCGATCAGGATAAGCAGATCGGGCCGCTCGGTTTCAAAGCTTTTCTTGAGCCGATTCAGCACCCCCAGAATGAATTTTAACCGGGAGAAAACCTCAATAAGGCCCATCACCGCCAGATCCGAAGACTCGGCAAGCAACCGTACCCCTTCCTCCCTCATTTTCTCACCGCCAATGCCATAAAACGACAGGGAAGGGTTGATCTCTTTCATGGCCCGCACCAGGTAAGACCCATGGAGATCACCGGACGCTTCCCCCGCCACAATCATGACTCGATAAGAAGCCCGGTTTTCTCCTGATTGCGGAAGATCCGCTTCGGATTCAGAAGGCATGACGGAACTCTTTTCTGAAGAAATCAATCGGAAACCGGGAACTCGGAAATGATACCGTTATCATGGTTTGATGACGTGAAGGCCTGCCGGTCACGGTCCTGTCCGGGTTATCTTCCTACCGGCACGTTCCCCGGGCTGACCCCTCGATGAACTCGAGAAACTGACGGACCTCGGGACAATCGTGCACCTCGGCCCTCACCTTGAGGACGGCGTCGTTTTTCAGCAGGGACATGCGAAACATGATCCGATAGGCCTGCTTCAATGCCGTGATCGTTTCTTCCCCGAAACCTCTCCGCCTCAATCCGATCTGATTCAGACCATATAGTTTCGCACGGTTTCCCGAAACCATTGTAAAGGGCGGCACATCCTTGGTGACTGCGGAGGCACCGCCGATAATACAATGCGCACCGATCCGGGTAAACTGGTGAACCCCCGTCAGACCACCGACAATGGCATAATCGTCCACGTGGATATGGCCCGCCAGGTTGGCGGAATTGGCTAAAACGATACGGTTACCGAGTTTACAGTTGTGAGCCACATGGGAATAGGCCATCAGCAGGTTGTAATCACCGATGATCGTCATGCCGATATCCGAGACCGTCCCGCGGTTGATGGTCGCAAATTCCCGAATCGTGTTGAAATTGCCGATGATCACTTTCGTCTTCTCTCCCCGGTACTTCAAATCCTGGGGATCCCCTCCGATGGAGGCAAATTGATCGATCTTGCAGGACTCCCCAATATCGGTCAGGCGCTCGATGACGACATGGGAACCGATCATCGTGTTCTTGCCGATTCGGACTTCAGGACCGATGACGGAATAGGGCCCTACGGTAACACCTTCATCCAGTTCAGCTTCCGGAGAGATAATCGCAGTCGGATGTATGTTCATCAAATCATGTTTCCTTTTTTATTTTTTCCAGTTCTTCAATTTTCTTCTGCATCTCCTGAAGGGTCTTGCGCATATCCGGCAGCCTCGTCAGGGAGGCCATGACCCGCAGCCAGTCCCGGTGCGGCATATGGGGACTTCCCGAAACAACGTGCCCGGCCGGGACATCTTCATGTACGCCCGACTGGGCGCCGACCATGGCATGATCGCCCAGATGGATGTGGCCGACGAGGCCGGTCTGTCCCCCCAGGATAACCCCGTTCCCCAGTTTCGTGCTCCCCGAAATGCCCGTCTGGGCGGCAATGACGGAGTATTCGCCGATAATCACGTTATGGGCGATCTGAACCAGGTTGTCGATCTTGGCTCCTTTTTGGATCCATGTCCGCCCCAGGGTTCCCCGATCGACCGTCGTGTTTGCACCGATTTCGACATCGTCGTCGATCCGGACATAACCTACCTGCGGTATCTTGTCGTTACCGATACCGGGACGGGCAAAACCGAACCCGTCACTGCCGATAACCACCCCCGCATGAAGAATGACCCGCTTGCCGACCACGCTTCTCCGGTAAAGAACCACGTTCGGATAGATGACCGTGTCTTCCCCGATGGTCACGTCCTCGCCGACATAGACTCCGGGATGCAAAACGACGCCGCGGTCGATCTTAGCCCCCCGGCAAATCGTAACCTGATGAAGGACCGTCGCTTCCTCCGAAATTTCCGCCCCCGCTTCAATATGGGCCTTCCCGGAAATTCCGGCGGGATACGTATCCTTCGGGTAGAACACATCGAGCAGTATCCCCAGGCAGACATAGGGATCCTTGACCACGATGAGGTTCTTCCCCGCAGCCTCCGTATCGGGCGAAACCAGGATGGCCGAGGCCCCCGTATTGTCGAGCCATTCCCGGTATTTCGGATTGGCCAGAAACGTGAGGTCCCCGTCCCTGGCCTCGTCAATGGGCCGGATATGCCCGATCAGGACATCCCCATCCCCGACGACCCCGCCGCCTACCAAGGCGGCAATTTCCCTGACAGACTTTTTCACGATGAAACACCGCCTGCTGACTGAATATAGAATCTATTTCTTGCCGGGCTTGAAGGTCCTGTTGAACTCATCGAGCACCCTGTTTGTGAGATCGTTCGCCTTGCTCCAATAGGGAACAGGGTACTGGCTTACTTCAAGGATCAATGTATATTTATCCTTTTCTCCTATCCCTTTGACGATTTTCATTATTTCGGGAAAGAATTCCTTGCTTATCTCATCCTGCTTTGCCTGTAGTTCCTCGTTGGAATCCTTTACAAGAATCTGAAAATCCCGAAGTTTCTTCTGAAAGGTTGTTTCCTTCTCTTTTAACACCTTCGGATCCATCACATTCCGTTGCTTATCCAACTCGTCCTTCAACTTCTTCAACTCGTTTTCCCTTGGCTCAATCGCGGCCTTACTTTTATTTGCGATGCTTGTCATAGCATCCACGGCCTTCTTTCCCTCAGTGGAATCTTTCATGACGCGTTCCAAGCTGAAAAACCCGATCTTTTCCTCCGCCTGAACGGGAAATCCCGCCAGAATAAAAACAAACGTCAACACGATTGCCAGACACAACACTTTATTTTTTCTCATTACTTACCCCCAATCTTTGTCGATTTTCCGTGTTATTTTACATGAACATACCGATTGAAAATTCCCAACGTGAAGGGGATTCATCTTCCTTCTTATCGAGAACGTACCCCCATTCAAGACGTAAAGGCCCAATAGGTGAATACCAGCGGATTCCGATGCCGGCGGTTTCTCTCATATCACCGAGCTCATACGTGTCCTCCCAGGCATTGCCCATATCGAAGAAGATGACTCCCTTCATGCCGGCACTTTTGATAAGGGGGAATATATAATCGAAATTGAAGTTGAGCATCGTCGTTCCGCCCTTGACATCATCCGTTCCCTCATATTTGGGACCGACCCGGCGCAATCCCCGGAGAGAATTGATGCCGCCCAGGGTAAAAAGCTCGTAATCGGGCAGTTCATCGTCCGTCCCGGTTTTTTGAATATAGCCGATTCGTCCGCGCGTGGAAAAAACCGTTTCAAAGGGAAGGGGAAAATACCAGGCGGAGGTGAACATGTACTTTATGAACTGGGCGTCCCCCTGCAGAATGCCGCCGGTGTACTCCATCGACAGCGTATTCTTCGAACCTTTTGAGGGGAACATGTTGTCGTTCGTCGTGTCCCGCGTAAGCGTCAAGGTCAGGCTGCTCTCGGTCGTTTTTCCTTCTTCCTCCTTGAGTTCCGTAGACGCATCTTCGGCGACATCACTGATATCGTTCTTACTCAAACGATAACCGACATAACCGAAAAAATGCTCCCACAAGGGATATCCCAGCGTCGCCCCGATTCCCTTGGAATCCAGGTCATATTCATCGTACTCACGAACGATATCCCAGGCGTCGATCTTGCTCCACAGGGGCATGTCGAAAAGCCACGGCTCGATAAAGGACAGATCAAAATTGGTTACCTTGGATCCCAGACTGGCTTTCAGGCTGAGGGACTGGCCCCTTCCGAAGAGGTTCTGCTGAGAAATCTGGGCGGTAAAAACAGCGGAATCCACGGCACTGTAACCGGCGCCGACGCTGAACATACCCGTCGGCTTTTCCTTGACCCGGATATTCACATCCGTCAGCGAGTCGTCGGGACCTTTCTGCGTCTGGAAATCGACTTCCTCGAAGTAGCGGAGACGGGTGATGTCATTGTAACTTTTTTTCAGGTTCGTTTTGTTGTACAGATCCCCCTCGACAATGGAAAGCTGGCGCCGGATGACCTTATCGCGTGTCCGGTCGTTCCCCAGAATGTTGATACGGTTGAAATAAACCAGCTGGTTTTTCGTCATCCGGTACGTGACGTCGACCAGTTGTTCCTGCTCATGAACGTTGGTCAGGGGAACCACCTCCGCATTGGCATATCCCTCGTCATTGCAGGCCTGGGTCAGGGAATCGATATCCTTGATAATGGCACTGCGGTCAAAGATCTCCTTCTCCCGCATACTCAGGCCTTTCAGAAGATCCGGTTTCGACACCTTCAGGGTATCTCCGACGATATCCACCTTGCCGATCCGGAACTGTTTTCCCTCGACGACCGGAATCTTGATGTAGATTCCCTTCTTGTCATGGCTGATGTCCGGTTCCCCCAACTGGGCGTTGAGAAACCCGTTATTGAGATAGTAAACCGTGATCTTGTTGACATCCTGCTTTAACTGTTCCCTTTTCAGAAGTCCCGAGTCCGAAAAGAAATGGAAAAGGCCCTTTTCTTTTGTACTCATCAACTTTTTCAATTCTTTTTCCGTATAGGCCTGGTTTCCCGCAAAAGCGATCTTCCGAATATAGAGACGATCGTTTTCCTTAACCTGGATGACCACGCGGACATCCTTCTCCCCGTCCTTCTCGATCACATCCTTGACTTCGGCATCGTAATAACCCTTGCTGTCGTAAAGGGCCCTGATCTTCTCCAGATCTTCCCGGAGTTTCTCCGCGTTCAGGGTCTGCCGGACCTTGATCGTCAGCACCCCTTCAATGTCGCTCGTGCTGACCGATTTGTTCCCCTTGACCACGATTTCCGTAACCAGGGCTTTCTCCTGGAGCAGGAAGACAATGATTTTTCCCTCGGGACTGTCTTCAACATCAGCCTGGACATCATCGAAATAACCCATCTTATAGATGGCGCGAATATCTTCCGCCAGGGTTTCCTCGAAGAAAATACCGCCTCTTTCGCTTTTGATCTTCTGCTCGATGGCCCCCGCGCCGATCTTCCGGTTTCCCTTGAATTCGATCCTGCTGATCCGCTGGACCACGTTGATCTTGGCCAGAATGGTCGTTTTCACCTGCTGGACGGACGTGGGAAGGTTTTCCATTCCCCGCCCCTGGATGGAGAAACCGGGAATCATTTTCTGCTGGACGATGTCATAAAGACGGACATCGATACTAATGATATTGCCGAACTGGGAAATGCTGCCTCCGATGACATAATCGGCCCCCAGGGATTTGCCGATGCTCATGGCCCTGGCTTCATTGACCGGTTCAACGGCTTCGGTTCCCGCGGGCTGTACGGCACTGATCACCTGAATCAGGCTGCTTTTCTTCAACTCCCTGACCAGGGCGCCGAAAACTTTTTCCTGAAGCGCTTGAGGCTCGGACGGCGCATGCACGGAAAACGGCAGGAGGGCGATCTTCTTCACCTCCTGAGCATGGACGGCCCCTCCGGCCAGCAGAATGAATACCACGAAAAAAGAAAACAGAATTATTTTGCAAATGTTCTTTTTATTCACAGGCATACACCCTTCCGTCCCTTAATCCGATACTCCGGGACATCCGGTCGGCAAGCGACTTGTTGTGCGTCACCACGACCAGCGTTACGTTTTTGATTTTGTTGAAAGCAATCAGAAGGTCTTCTACCTTCTTTCCCGTCTCCGTGTCAAGATTTCCTGTCGGTTCATCGGCCAGGAGAATTTCCGGTTCCATCACCATCGCCCGGGCCAGGGCCACCCGCTGCTGCTCTCCTCCCGAAAGTTCACCCGGTTTATGGGTCAGCCGGTGCTCGAGACCCAATTCCTCCAGGATTTGCCCGGCTTTTTTTCTTGCCTCTTCCCTGGTCAATCCACGGATCAAAGCCGGCATCATGGTGTTCTCCAGGCTCGTGAACTCAGGCAGGAGATGGTGGAACTGGAAAACAAAGCCGATCTTCCGGTTGCGGAAATCGGCCAGTTCCCTTTCATTCCACCGGAAAACATCGACACCGTCGATGTAAAGAATCCCCGAACTCGGATGATCAAGGGTCCCCAGGATGTGGATCAGAGTGCTCTTTCCTGCCCCGGAAACACCCAGAACGGCCAGAGAATCCCCTCTTGCAATCTCCAGATCGATCCCCCGCAGGACTTCGATCCGATTGCCGTCCTTCACAAATGTCTTGGTCATTCCCTCGATGCGGATCATATCGCGGTGTTTCCTGTCATGTCATTTTTCGCCATTACTCGTACCGTAACGTTTCCGCGGGATCCAGTTTCGACGCCCGCCAGGAAGGGTAGACGGTCGATAAAAAACTGATCAGGAGCGTGCCCAGGGCGATCAGCAGCACATCCCCGTAGTTGACCCGCGAGGGCAGTTCACTCAGGTAGTAGACATCGCCCGGAAGTATTTTAAACCCGAAAAGCCGTTCGATGAAGGAGGATATCTGCGATAAATGAAGGGCAACGGCCAGCCCGATTGCACAACCCAGCGACGTCCCGATAAAACCGATGGTCAATCCCTGGAGAATAAAGATCTTCATGATTCCTTTTGAACTGGCTCCCATGGATTTGAGAATGGCAATGTCACGGTGCTTTTCCATGACCACCATAATCAGGGTCGTAATGATATTGAAGGCCGCAACCAGAACGATGAGGCTCAAAATGATAGCCATAACCCGTTTTTCCAGCTTCAGGGCCGAAAACAGGTTCTTGTTCATCTCCATCCACGTCCTGACCCAGTAGGGATAGCCGAGCCGGGCACCGATGGCTTCGGCAACCCGATCCGCCTGGTAGATATCCCGGACACGGATCTCGACACCCGTCACCAGATCTCCCATATTGAGAAACGCCTGGGAATCCTCCAGGGACAGGAAAACAAGGCTTGCATCATACTCATAGAATCCGGAATCGAAGATCCCGACAACCAGATATTTCTTGAGGCGGGGCACAAGTCCCATCGGCGTCGAAATTCCCATGGGGGAAATCATGCTGACCGTATCGTAAAGACCGATCCCCAGGTTCTTAGCCAGTTCTTTACCCAGGACGACACCGGGCAGATCCGCCAGCAGAGGATCCACCGAAAGAAGGTGGCGGCTCCGAACCGACAGATCGGCCATCTTTCCCTCCTGCATCCGGTTGATCTGGAGCACCCGCGAGGCGCTGTCCGTATCGATCCCCCGGATCACCACCCCGCTGACATTGGGGCCGCTTTTCAACATGGCCTGGCCATAGACAAAGGGGGTCGCACCGGCAACCCCCTTGACCTTGCTCACCGTATCGATCACTTTTGCAGGGTTCCTCATGGCACCGCTGTATTCCATGAGAACCACATGGGCGTTGACGCCCAGAATCTTGTTCCGCAGATCCGTCTCGAATCCGTTCATGACGGCCAGGACGATAATCAGCGCCGCAACACCCAGAAGAATCCCGGCGATGGAAATGAAGGTAATGATCGAGACAAAGACCTGTTTCCTCCTTGCCCGTAGGTATCTCAGGCTGATGAACAGTTCATAGGAACCCATCAGATGTCCTTCCTGGATTTTACCCTTCTTTGGTTCTCAAGTGCGGGAAAAGAATCACGTCACGAATCGACGCCGAATCGGTGAAGAGCATGACCAGGCGGTCAATACCGATACCCTCGCCCGCCGTGGGGGGCATGCCGTATTCGAGAACGGAAATGTAATCTTCGTCCATTTCATGGGCCTCTTCGTCGCCCCCTTCCCTCTGCTTCAGTTGCATGAGAAAGCGTTCCCGCTGATCGACGGGATCATTCAACTCCGAAAAGGCATTGGCGATTTCTTTCCCGTGGATGATCAGTTCAAACCGGTCGGTGAAGGCGGGATCCCGATCATTTTTCCGGGCCAGCGGAGATACTTCAAGCGGATACTGGGTTACAAAAGTCGGCTGGATGATACGGTCTTCCACCTTCTCATCGAAGATCTCCATCATCACCTTTCCCAGAGGCATATTTTCAGGGATATCGAGACCCACCTTGCGGGCGTAAGCGGTCAGTGCAGCGACATCGTCCAGAACTTCCGCCGCGATGCCGCAATGTTCCATAATCGCCTCCCTGACGGTCATCCGTTTCCAGGGACGGGTCAGATCGATTTCCGTTCCCTGGTAGCCGAATGTCTGGCTGCCGAAAATCCGTTCGGCGAGGGCCGTGAACAGCTCCTCCGTCATGTTTATCAGGTCTTCATAAGTCGCATAGGCCTGGTAGAACTCCATCATCGTGAATTCCGGGTTGTGGGACGTGGAAATGCCCTCGTTACGAAAACTCCGGTTGATTTCAAAGACCCGTTCCATGCCGCCCGTGATCAGCCTTTTCAGGTACAACTCGGGCGCGATGCGCAGGTAAAAATCCATTCCCAGGGCATTGTGAAACGTCTTAAACGGCCTGGCCATGGCGCCGCCGGCCTTCGGCTGCATCATCGGCGTTTCGACTTCCATGAAATCCCGCTTCTCCATGAAATGCCGGATAAACTGGATGATCCGGCTGCGCCGCTGGAAGACTTCCCGCGACTTTTCGTTGGAAATGAGATCCAGGTGACGCTGGCGATAGCGCGTTTCCACATCCGTCAGGCCGTGCCACTTCTCCGGCAACGGCCGAATCGCCTTGGAAAGAAGCTGCAGTTCCGTCACTTCGATCGTCAACTCTTCCGTCCGGGTCCGGAATATCCGGCCCGTCATGGCAATGATATCGCCGATATCCAGGCGGCGGTAAAGACCGAAATCGTCATCTCCCAGAATCACGTGATTGATGTAGCCCTGGAGGGACCCCGTACGATCCTGCACCTTGATAAAAGCGGCCTTACCGAAATCCCTGACGGCCATGAGACGTCCGGCGATGGTGAAGATTTCATCGACTTCGGAAAGGACGTCGTTATCTTTCCGGTCAAACCGGGTCAAAAGGGCCGCGGCCGTATCCTTATAACGAAACGTATTGGGGTAAAGCGCGATCCCATCGTCCTGCAGGGATCTGATCTTCTCCAGACGCTTCTTTAAGAGCTCACTTTCTTCCATAACAACCTGACTCCATGAAATATAATGCCGTTTCGACTATCCTTTTTTTGGTATTTCGTCAAGCATGATTTAGCTTGGGGCCGGCAACTTCGGTTTTCTCTTGACAGGCATTCCACCCTTCATCTATAGGGTAAGCCGTCGTATTTAAAATCAGACACTACCGGCTGAAAATCGCCGGCCAGGCAAGGCTCTTCGGTTCTTCCTGATCCTCTTTCCGCAGGGGAAAGGACCGTCTCGGGAAATCGCCGGCATAGGCTAGAAAGGACCTTTCTCCATGATTCAGGACACAGACCATGATTGAGGTGGAACAACTGACGAAATATTACGGTCCCATCCGGGGAATCGAGAATCTCTCTTTCCGGATCGATAAGGGAGACGTCGTCGGTCTCCTGGGCCCGAACGGATCCGGGAAAACGACCACCATGCGGATTCTGACCTGTTTTTTCCCCCCGACGCGGGGCCGGGCGCTTGTTTACGGCTACGACGTGATGAAGAATCCTCTGCAGGTCCGGCAGCACATCGGCTACCTGCCCGAGCGGGTTCCCCTTTATCCCGACATGGACATCCGGGAGTATCTCCGCTTCGCCGCTTCCGTCAAACGAGTCGAACCGTCCAAAAGGGCAGCCCACATCGATGAAGTGATGTCCACCTGCGGTATCGACGACATGGCCAACCGCCTGATCGGCGCCCTCTCAAAAGGATACCGCCAGCGGGTCTGCCTGGCCCAGGCACTTCTGAACAAACCGGAAATCCTCATTCTGGACGAACCGACCATCGGCCTCGATCCCCGGCAGGTTGCGGATTTTCGTTCCCTGATCAAGAATCTCGGCCGGGACCGGACCATCATCCTGTGCACCCACATCCTTCCCGAAGTCAGCGAGACCTGCAACCGGGTCGTCATTATTCACAAGGGACATCTGATTGCCCTGGATACCCCGCAGAATCTTCAGGAAAAAATCCAGATGTACGGTCAAATCTACATCCAGTATTACGGTGACAATCCCCGCCTTGAAGGCCTCGTGGCCGCCACCCCGGGTGTGGTCACAGTGGAGGCGGCCGAGACGACCTTCTCGGGAGCCCGGGCGTTCACGATCCAGGTCCAGAAAGATGAAACGATTATCAGAGAGCTGTCCGCGCTGATCCACGCCGAAGGCGGACCCATCCTGGAAATGAAAAAGCTCAATCTGACCCTGGAGGATGTGTTCCTGGAGCTGGTCACGAAGGAGGAGGCAAAGTAGATGGGTACCTGGCACATCTTCCGGAGGGAAGTGCAGTCCTACTTCCAGTCCTTTATCGCATACGTCATCATTTCCGCCTTTTTACTGCTGGCGGGTTACTTCTTCTATACGGATCTCATCATGTATGTGATGTGGACCCTTAAAAAGGTGGATTTCGAAAAAATCTGGGAACTTTACTTCAACGACATCCGCTACATGATGACCATTATCATGCCGCTCATCACGATGCGCCTGTTCGCCGAGGAAAAGAAGCTGGGCACCATCGAACTGCTCTGGACATACCCCCTGCGCGACTGGGAGCTTTTCGCCGGCAAGTACCTTTCCGCCCTGCTGATGCTCGTCATCATGCTGGGGTTGACCCTGACCTATCCGGCGGTGACATCCCTGCTCTTCCAGATCGACCTCCGTCCCCTCTTTGCCGGATACCTGGGGCTGTTCCTCATGGGCTCGGCCTTTATCATCTGCGGGGTCACGATTTCGATCCTGACGGAAAACCAGATCGTCGCCGCCCTGGGAACCTACCTGGTTCTGCTTCTCTTCTGGTTCCTCACCTGGAACGAGGCCGTCGCCAATCCCGACATGATCAACATTCTCCTGAATTTTTCCCTGTTTGACCGCCTGTACAATTTCACCCGGGGCGCCATCGACCTGAAGGACGTTGTCTTTTTCATCAACTTCCATCTCGTTTTTGCCGTGCTTGCCCTGCTCGCCCTATCGGCCAGGAAATGGAGGGGCATCCAATGAAAAAAAATCTTCTCCTTTATCTGCTTTGGTTCAGCGTTTTCCTTTGCCTGGCGGGTCTGGCCCTGATCGCCTTCGGCGGCGACTGGCGGCTGTGGGGACTGGGGGTTCTCGGGGCGGGCATTCTGGGCGCCCTTACCTACACGGTCCTGAATTACAACGAAGTACACCATTTCCTCTTCGAGTACGGAACCCGTCAGTGGTTGAGCCTGGCCCTGTTCGTTCTTCTTCTGATGGGCATCGCCATTCTTATACAGGCCATCGCAAACCGGCACAACGTCCGTTTCGACCTGACGCCTCGCAAGGACATGAGCCTTTCCGCCGCCTCGGAAAAGATTATGGAAAAGATCGATACGCCCATCCGGGTGACGGCTTTCTTCCAGCGGAATCAGAAGCGCGAAATGATGAATGTCCTCGATCCCTTCGCCCTGGCGAACAGGCATTTTACTTACCGGCTCTACGATCCGGATCGCAACCCCGCCCTGGCGAAGCGTTTCAGCGTCACCGATTACGGAACCGTCGTCGTCGAAATAAACGGCAAGTACAAGGTTCTTCCTGCCGCCAGCGAGGAGAGGCTCATCAATGCCATCCTGTCCCTGAACAGCCCGCGGCAGAAGGCGGTTTACTTCCTCAGCGGGCACGGCGAACACGTCCTGAAGGAACCCGACAACATGGACGGGAGCAGTTCCGAACTGCTCAAAACCACCCTGGAGACGGAAAACTATGCCGTGAAAAACCTGCTTTTGCTGTCGAGCCGGGATGTTCCGGATGATGCCGCCCTGATTATTATCAACGGTCCAAGAGAGAATTTCGCCCCGGTGGAACTGAACGCTCTGGCGGGATACCTGAAACGGGGAGGAAAGGTCATTCTGGCCGTCGATCCCGGTCCGGATTACGGCCTGGCAACTCTGCTTCAGCAGTATGATGTCCGGTTGGGAGAGGATGTGATCGTCGATCCCGTCAATTATCTGATGGCAAAGGGACCGCTCATCCCCATTGTGCAGTCCTACCTGGACCACCCCATCACGGA
>CAZIPU010000006.1:0-33275 GCA_964541005.1 uncultured Syntrophales bacterium
CCGGACCTGGAACCCCAAAAACGACTTGGCCCGATGGCCGAGGCGATTCAGGATAATCGACAAAAGAGTGATGGTGACCTGCTCACCCGTCGAGATCAACGAGTCGAATTCCCTGGGATCCGGAGGATCCGCCGCCTTCGTCGCCATTTGTATCAGGCGATCCGTTTCGCCGGCCATGGCGGATACCACGACAATCACATCGTTGCCCGCTTCTTTCGTTTTAATGGCTTTCCTCGCAACATTTTCAATCTTTTCCAGATTTGCGACAGACGTCCCGCCATATTTCTGAACAATTAAAGCCATACGCAAAACCTCCTTCTATTGATGCTGATATTCACTCAGAATATTACAGATTACGGCATCACGGCCGGTCAATTTAATAAAGCGCGTCGTTTCATCGATATATTCAAACATCACAAATAACGTATCCGCCGGCAGGATATCCTGAATCTTTTCCGCCCATTCGATCACGGTTACACCCCCGCCGTTGAAAAAATCCTCAAAACCCGCATCCATCATTTCCCGTGAATTATCCAACCGATACGCATCCACATGCCATAATGTCAAACGGCCCGGATACTCATTGACGATGGTGAAGGTCGGACTGGTTATTTCATATTGACCGGACACCCCCAGACTTTTGGCCAGGCCTTTTGTCAAGCAGGTTTTCCCGGACCCCAGATCTCCTATCAGGGCAACGAGATCACCGGAAACGAGATTTTTACCGATAATCTCCCCCAATCTTCTGGTTTCTTCCTCGCTATGAGTACGCAGTTCCGCTTCTTTTTTATTCATGATCACTTTTTTTGCCGTTTACAAATCGGACGATTCTCCACGGGCGATTGCATCTGCCATGGAAATGATTTTCATCGTCCTTTCCACATCGTGGACCCGAACGATATGGCTCCCATGAAGAATGCTCGCCGTCACCGCCGCCGTTGTTCCGTCAATCCTTTCCGCCGGATTATGAACATGGGTCAGAGCCCCGATGAAGGACTTGCGCGACACGCCCGTTAAGATGGGGCGGCCGAAGATCCTCAATTCCGATAGATTTCTAAGGATGGCCAGATTGTCTCGCAGCGTCTTGCCGAAACCAATACCCGGATCGACGACAATACTTTCGTCGCGAATCCCTGTGAGCCGGGCATTTTTGATTCGGATATCCAGATATGCAACAATCTCCCCCATCACATCCTCATAGACGATCGGCCCTGCCTGCATGGTTTTGGGGATGCCCTTCATGTGCATGAGGACGACCGCGGCCTGATTTGCCGCAATCACCGATGCCATTCTCGGATCGAACGTCATCGCACTGATATCGTTGACGATTTCCGCTCCTGAATCAATGGCCGCCTCCGCCACATCCGCTTTCATTGTATCCACGGAAATGGGAACCTGAACTTTCCCCTGAAGCCCCTTAATGACCGGTATAATCCGGGCCGATTCTTCTTCCGCCGAGATGAAGTCGGACCCGGGTCTTGAGGATTCTCCGCCGATATCGAGGATATCCGCCCCGCCGGCTTCAAGTTCCAGGGCCCTGTCAATCGCCGCCCGGGGGGACAGACACTGTCCGCCATCGGAAAATGAATCGGGGGTGACATTGACGACACCCATGATCTGCGTTTTCTTCCCGAACGGGATCTCTCTCCGATTTGTGCAAAGAACCAGGTCGGTCGCCTGGAAGGCTGTTAAAATACGCTCCAATTTTTTCGACAGGGACTTCAGGCCAAACGGTTGCATTCTGATGTTGTCTGCAAAACGCCTAACCTGCTTCTCCGTCCCCATCAGGATGACATCCGTTGCCCGGATACTGCAGGAGACGGTACCCCTGGCAACGGCCGCATCCGCTCCCAGGGAAAGCATTTCCTGCTTGATAATGTTGGCAACTTTGCATTCAACATCCGCGATCCGGATATTCAGGTGCTTCATCTTGGGAAGCAGAATATCCCGAGCAGCGGGATCGACTTTCACCGCCGTCAATGCCCGCAAGGATTCCTCGTCTGAAATCAGAGGCAGTACTCTGACTTGAAAATCCCTTTCGCCCGAATGATTCATCTCAGGAGGCCTGGCGTTTGAATCAGGCATTCGCAGGACACGCCGCATCTTTCGGCGACCGGTCCCTTTCAATGATCTGGTCGAGTTCTTCCGTGTTCAGCACTTCTTTTTCCAGAAGCGCGCCGGCAATGTGATGCAGCGTCTCAATATTATCCGACAACAACTTTTGAGCCTTGCTGTAACAATCGGTCACGATGCGGGTTATTTCCGCATCGATTGATTTCGCCGTTTCCTCGCTGTAATCCTTGTGGGTTACAAATTCCCTGCCCAGAAAAATCTGTTCATCCTTCTTGCCGTAGCTCAAGGGCCCCATCCGATCGCTCATACCCCATTCGCAAACCATCTTTCTGGCAAGATTGGTCGCCCTTTCAATGTCATTTCCCGCGCCGGTCGTAAAATCATGCAGGACCAGTTCCTCCGCGGCCCGTCCCCCCAGAAGAATCGTAATGTTATTAAAAAGATACTGCCGGGGATAGGTATGCTTCTCGTCAATAGGAAGCTGCTGGGTTACCCCCAGGGCCATGCCCCGCGGAATGATGGTTACTTTATGAATCGGATCGCTTCCCGGCAGAAGTCTGGCCACGAGAGCATGCCCGGATTCGTGATAGGCCGTGTTCTTCTTCTCGTCTTCACTGATCACCATGCTCTTTCTTTCGGCACCCATGAGCACCTTGTCTTTTGCAAATTCAAAGTCGCTCATGTTGACTTTTTCCTTGTTATGCCTCGCCGCGTATAACGCCGCCTCGTTCACGAGGTTTTCGATGTCGGCACCGGAAAATCCCGGTGTCCCCCGGGCAATCACGGAAAAATCGACGTCACCGTCCAGGATTGTTTTCCGGGTGTGCACTTCGAATATTTTTTCCCTGCCTTTTACATCCGGAAGCGGAACCACGACCTGGCGGTCGAATCGCCCCGGTCTCATCAGCGCCGGGTCCAGGACATCCGGCCTGTTGGTCGCGGAAACCAGAATAACCCCTTCGTTGGATTCAAAACCGTCCATCTCGACGAGAAGCTGGTTTAAGGTCTGTTCTCTCTCGTCATGGCCGCCTCCCAATCCGGCGCCACGGTGCCGTCCGACGGCATCAATTTCATCGATGAAGATGATACAGGGCGCGTGCTTCTTCCCCTGGGTAAAGAGGTCTCTCACCCGGGAGGCGCCGACGCCGACGAACATCTCCACAAAATCGGACCCGCTGATGCTGAGAAAGGGCACGTCCGCCTCCCCGGCGATCGCCCTGGCAAGAAGCGTCTTTCCCGTTCCCGGCTGGCCGACCAGCAAAAGGCCTTTAGGAATGCGCCCGCCCAGGCGCGTGAATTTCTTGGGATCTTTGAGGAATTGAATTACCTCTTCCAGTTCCGCCTTGGCCTCATCGATGCCTGCCACATCGGCAAATGTCACCTTCTTGGTTTTATCCGTCATCAGACGGGCCCGGCTCTTTCCAAATGCCATCGCTTTCCCGCCGCCGGACTGCATCTGCCGCATGAAGAATATCCAAACGCCAATCAGCAGCAGCATGGGAAACCACGAAATCAGGATGGTCATGTACCAGGGGGAATCCTCCACCGGCTTGGCCGATATCTTGACACCTTTATCCTTCAGGAGAGGAATTAAACTGGGATCGTTGGGACTGTACGTCTTAAAATTCTTCCCCGTATTGAACGTGCCCGTAATATGATCGCCCTGGATCGTTACTTCCTTCACCTGCCCTTTATTCGCATAGGCAATGAAATCGCTGAAAATGATGTTTTCCTGCACGTTCTGCGGCTGACTGAACATGTGATAAAGAAGGACGAAAACCAGTCCGATGACCAGCCACAGGGCAATATTTTTTTGTAGAGAATTCAAATCCGTTACTCCTTATTTCCTGACCTTCGCGTCAGATGCTTGTGGATCACATTTATAAATTCGATTTTTTTCCACGCCGCCCAAATATAAGTTCCGCCTTAATCAGGGGTACACGTTAATCATTTTGTAATTATGGGGTATTGAAGCCCTTCAGCACACAGGCCGGAGCTAAAGATAACGGTACATAAATGACGGCAATGGTAAAAAAGATCTTCATTTTATAACAGTGACACGGTTTCCCTTATAATAAGGGAGACTTAATTTCAAATGATTTCTATTTTCAAAACCTTTCTTGTTGATTCCGTCACTTTGACATTTTCGTTAATGCTCATCCCTGCAATCCATAATATGCACTGTCTGTCCGTAAGCAAGGGGATTTTTTTCCGGGATTCCCTGGGGACCTTCCGGTCGATGAAGTAAGCCTTCAATTTTTTTGTCCCTTTCATACCCAGGGGCTGGAACCGGTCGCCGGGAATCATGTTCCTGACAATCATGGGCGAGGCGATTTTGGCGTAGTCGATATGGGCAACGTTGGGGACCGCAAAATCCTGGATTAC
This sequence comes from uncultured Syntrophales bacterium, assembly GCA_964541005.1. Classification (GTDB taxonomy): domain Bacteria; phylum Desulfobacterota; class Syntrophia; order Syntrophales; family JAAYKM01; genus JAAYKM01. Next base: position 4,459 of record CAZIPU010000006.1, read on the forward strand.
ACGGCGGTCGGTCAAAGAAAACCGCAAACGATTCCCTGCTTCTTTTATTTCAATTTCATCCCTTATATCGGGAACAGGATAAGAAAATAGTCCCGTCTCCAGGCACTCATCGCAGGGTTTCCCCTGGGCATCAGCCTGAACGACAGATTTTTCTTCGTCCGATCTCCGTTGCATCCTCTTTTCGAAGAGGATGCTTTCATATTGCCTGCGCACTTCCGTCATAAAGGGAAGGGACAGCTTCTGTCCCACATGCCCGTCACGGATTAGCCCCATGACGGAATGGATATGCGGCGTGGCGATCCCGTTCAAATTACCGGACCCGCTTTCCAGAATGGTCTTGATAATCCGTCTTTGGATCGCTTCATGAAGATGCTTAAAATCATTGAGATTAAGAAGAATTCTCCCGGCCCTTAAATCAACAGCCCATCGCTTGAGAACGGCTGAGGTCTGTTGCTCCAGAAAGTCATTTTCAACCCGCATCGTTTCCGACATGCCATGCAGTGCATCCTCGATCCGGGGATTGTACGATCTTAATTTCGGGATCAGATCGTGTCGGATCCGGTTCCGCAGAAACAATGCGGAGCGATTCGAGGCGTCCTCCCGGAAGCCTATTTTTTCGCTTTTCAGCCAGGCCAGGAGTTCATCTTTTTTGACCGTCAACAACGGTCGAACCAGAACCCCATCGCGAATCGGGAGCATTCCCCTCAACCCTCTGGAACCCGTTCCCCTCAGGAAATTGAGCAGAACCGTTTCCGCCTGATCATGGAAGTGGTGCCCCAGGGCGATTTTGTCGGCTGGAAGGTCCTTCAGCAACCGGGAAAAGAAAGCATACCGCTCGCGACGGGCCGTATCTTCCACGGACAGGCCGATTTGCCTGGAGAGCACACCGATCTCCACTTTTTTCAGGAAAAAGGGGAGCCGGAGCTCGGCCGCCCGTTCATGCACCCATTGGGCATCCTCATCGGCATCCCTTCCCCGCAAGCCATGATTCAGATGTGCGACCGCCAGAGTGATCCCGAGTTCTTCTTTCAACCGGTTCATGACCCACAGCAGGGCCATGGAATCGGGCCCGCCGGATACGCCGACAATGACGCGGTCGCCTTTCCGAAACATCCCGTAACGATGAATATATGCCCTGACTTTCTTGATCATGGCCCTGTTTTAGATCAATTTATCCTTCAATTCTTCAAAACGCTCGAAAACGATGTCCGGGCAAAGACTTATGAGGTCGTCCCTTTTTCCCAAACCGTTTAAGTAGCAGCAACCGACGATCCCCGCCTTTTTTGCCAGCAGGACGTCGTTCACCCCATCTCCGATGATGACGGTTTTTTCTTTCCTCACCGGGTAACGCTCCAAAATCATTTTCACCAGCATCGGGTCCGGCTTGATGAAGGGCGTCGAATCGTCGGCGATGATGTCTTCAAAATAGTTGAGGATGTTCAACGCCGACGCGATTTTCTCCGTATACAGGAACCGCTTGTTGGTCAGGATGATCTTTCGTTTTTCCTTAAAATGTTGCAGGATTTCATGAACGCCGGGATACAATGCCGCGTGATCCAGCATATGCATTTCATAGTGACGCGAAAAGATTTCCAGGGCCTTTTCCTGAAAGGCTTTTCCCTCCTGACCAACTGCCCGCTCGATAAGTTTGACGACGCCATCACCGATGAAGGTGCGGATCTTCTCTTTTTCAAAGGTCGGCAAGTTGAGAGATTGAAGCGTGTAATTAACCGAATTCGCGATATCTTCTCCCGTGGTCACCAAGGTTCCATCAAAATCAAAAATCATCAATTCTACAGAAACAGGCATTAAAACCCCTTTTCGCTTTCCTTAATGGTCGACTTATATTACAATCGTCACAATTTAGATACAAAAAGATGCTAATTTTACTAAGAAATCAACGGATACGGGCGCCATGGAAACATTTGCGATCATCGGTCTCGGAAAAGTCGGGTCTTCCATCGGCTATCTCTTAAAGCAGGCCGGGTATAACATTGTCGCCGTTGTAGATCAATCGGAAGAAGCCCTCCGTAAAAATATCGTCTACACGAACGGAAAACCATTTTCCCATTCATCCGAAATAGATGTTGACGCCGATTGCTTTATCATTACGACCGGCGACGACCAGATCAGGAAAGCCTGCGAAGAACTTGCTCCGCGTCTGAAAACAGGTTCCATTGTGATTCACATGAGCGGCGCCGGCAGTCTTGACCTGCTTCAGGCGGCCGGAAAGGCCGGCGCTAAAACGGGCAGCATCCATCCGCTCCAGACCTTCTCGGAAATTGAAGCGGCAATCAGGATTTTACCCGGAACGGTCTATGGCGTCACCGTTGATCCCGAATTGAAAAACTGGGCGGACGGACTCGTCCGGTCCATCGGGGGTGTCCCTTTTTTCATCGCCGGCCGGGACCGGGCCCTTTATCATGCCGCGGCCTGCATTGTCTCCAATTACTTTGTCAGCCTGATGTACATGGCCGAGGAAATTTACCGGATCCTGGGATTAAATGAAAAAGAGGCGAGACAGGCTTTCTGGCCCCTTTTGACGGGAACCATTCAGAATATCGAGCAAAAAGGCAGTGTCCCTTCCCTGACCGGCCCCATTGCCAGGGGAGATTTGGGGACCCTGGAAAAACATCTTGAAGCCATTGAAGCGAATATCCCTTCCCTTCTTTCCGTTTACAGGGAGTTGGGAAAGGTTACGGCAGACGTGGCCTTGAAAAGGAACAGCCTGTCCGCGGAACAAGTCACTTCAATCAAGTCGCTACTATCAAAAGGAGTTTAATGATGAGCACACAGGTAAAAACAAATAAAATCAGCGTATCGACGATCAGGACCATGAAGCAGAACCATGAAAAAATCGCCATGTTAACGGCTTATGACTATCCCACGGCGTTGCTTCTTGATCAATGCGGTGTGGAAATGATCCTGGTCGGGGATTCCCTGGGAATGGTGGTCCTTGGGTACGACAGCACCTTGCCGGTCACCATGGAAGATATGATTCATCATACGAAAGCCGTTACACGGGGCGTTTCCTCGTCTATGGTCATCGGCGATATGCCGTTTCTTTCCTACCAGTGTTCCCTCGACCAGGCGGTCTGGAATGCAGGCCGCTTTCTGCAGGAAGCGGGGGCACAAGGCGTCAAGCTGGAAGGAGGGCGAGAGTACGCCGAAGTCGTACACCGGATCAGCATGGCGGGAATCCCGGTTGTGGCTCACCTTGGGCTTACACCTCAATTCGTCCACCAACTGGGCGGTTACAAGGTCCAGGGAAAAGAACAGGCCGCTGCGGCAAGAATGATCGAAGATGCTAAAATTCTGGAGGAGGCGGGGGCATTCGCCGTGGTACTGGAGTGCATTCCTGCACCTTTGGCGAAAACGATCACGGAAGCGGTTTCCATACCGACCATCGGCATCGGGGCCGGTCCCCACTGCGACGGTCAGGTTTTGGTGATTCACGATCTGCTGGGGCTGTACGAACGGTTTACGCCAAAGTTCGTCAAAAAATACAGCACGTTAAATAAAAACATCCGTAAATCGGTCAGGCAGTACATGAAAGAAGTGAAGGAGGGGTCCTTCCCCGACAAGGACCACTCCTTCAGTTGATCGGCTAAGAGCTGTAAACGACGATGTTGGCCTTTTCCTTCAGTTTCTTCATGAGGGATTGATAGGCCTGTTCCTGTTTCTTCATCTTGAGATAGGCGGAGATCTTCGCCTTGATGTCGTCGTTAAAGGCCATCGTCTTCGGTCCTTCGCGCTTGAGAACCTGAATGATGTGATAGCCGTATTGCGTTTTTACAACGGGTCCGATTTCATTTGCCTTCTGTGAGAACGCCGCATCGTCGAAGGGCTTGACCATCTGTCCCTTGACGAAGACCCCCAGATCGCCACCCGCCTCGGCACTGGGGCAATCGGAATTCTTCGCGGCCATCTCGGCGAAATCAGCCCCTCCCAGCAACTCCTTCCGGATTGATTCGGCCTTGGCTTTCTTTTCGGCCAACGTCTTTGCATTATCTTCAGGAGTCGTCTTGATCAGTATGTGCCGGGCATGTACAGATTCCGGCATGACGAACTTGTCCTTGTTTTGCTTGTAGAAATCGTTGATTTCCTTATCTGTTACTTTAGGATCGGACGGAACGGATGACTTGACATACTTTTCGATTTTAACACCCAGGCGGATCTCCTCCTTTGCCTGCTCCTTGGTCAGATGGTTCTTCTGCAGAAACTGCTCGTAGGTCACCTTGGGGGGTAAAGATTCCTTCAATTTGTTAATCCCGTCGGTCACTTCCTTGTCCGTTGCTGATATTTTCAGTTTTTCAACCTCGTTGGCAAACAGGGTACGCATAATGAAGTTGTCGATGATTTTGGTTTTCACTTCATTTCTGACTTCGTTCAATTTGTCGGCCGGAACCTGTGACTTCAGCATGTCCATTTTTGCGTTAAGATCTCTTTCCAGCGTGGTTTTCGTCAATTTAACCCCATCGACGACCACCACGGCATCCGCCATTTCGGGAGGAATCGGCGAGATTCCGGTTGACGGTGCCGGGGTTGAGGCAACCTGGTTTCCCTTGTCCGCGCTCGGTTTTCCCTTGTTTGAATCACAGGCAATGATGAACATCAGGCCTAAGATCAAGAAAGTCAAAACATAAACACCTTGCTTTTTCATGCAGTTCATTACGACACTCCTTGGCGTTTTGGTATAATTCCTTATATTTCCTGTTTTTTTAAATCAAATTCCATCTGATCAAAACTGTTTGCACTTTATCCGCAATTCGGCTCCTGCGTCAAGCGGTTATATCCTTAAACCAAGGCTTTTACATCGTCTTTTCAAGCTCAATGAGATGATTTAACACCTCCGGTGCTGAACTGGCGTTGCGGAAATCCCTGTCGGCATCCTTTGTTTGAAGCATGGCATTCATGCGTCGGACCGCTTCAATCATGGATATTTTCGGGTACTTTTTTCCCGTCAGGTAGTGAATCAGCTTGAGCGTCTTGAATCCGTCGAACCAGGTATGAAATTGACGCAGAAGATTCTTTCTGAGAGGAAAATTTCTTTTCAATTGCCCCCATGCGTAAATGAAATCGATCTGATGTAAAAAGGATTTCAATATCGGATCAATGTTTTCCGTAGACGATAAAATTTCCCCTCCGTCGCGTTGAAGCTGACCTTCTATTGAAGCCAGCCAATCCCTGAGAACGATAAAGACCTGTGGATCATAGAAGAGATTTGTGTCTTTCTCCTCCTGCGTTAGCCGATCCACCTGATTGCCTGTGCCGAAAGGGGTCCGGAAAGAAATCCGCGGAGAAGGGAATACGGTGGTACCGCGAATAATCCCGACGGGACTTATCTTGTTCACCTTATTCAAAAAATAGAAATCTTCACCGGCCAATCTTTTCGGCATGCCCCTCACCATGGCATACCCTTCGGCGGAGCTGACGATCGTCGAACCGATCGTATGAAATGCATACGGAGAACGCGCAAACTGCAAACCGATCAAATAATATCGAAGAAACGATTCATAATGCGCAATCGCTTCCCGGACCGATTCGTCCGGACTGTCTCTGTGCGTAAAGGACACCACGGCGGCCTGTGCCTTCTTTGACTGGAAATGACGACTTATTTCATGGAGATAAGAGGATTCTACCAGGGTATCCGCATCCAGGCAGAACAAAAGGTTCCGTCCCGTGCCATTGACCTCCAGGACGGATAAACTCAAATCCATGCCGATTTTTCGGGCCAGGCCCACGCCGCCTTCCACAGGCAGCTCCCGGCCCCGGGAGGAAACGTCCACGCAACCCAGGCGTATTTCGCTCCGATTAATTTCCCCAATGAACTCGGCCTCCTTTTGGCTGACGCCATCACAGGCTTCTTTTCTCATGAGGCAGCGGATAATGGATAGGGTTCTTTGATTGTTGCCGATCTCCTCTTCCGTGGCATGTGGGAATGGCCGGTTATTGACCACACAGACGACCAGGGTTCTGCTCAATTCAAGGTTAGAATTCAGCGAAAGGCTGTACAAGGTTTCCAGGATGGCAGGGTATTCGGCCAGGGCCGGAATCACGACAGCATTCCGGAGGCCCTGAAAACCAGACGCCTCCAGTTGCCAGGGGCCCCTTTCCGCATGACCGTCCAGATATCTTTTTACATGGTTTTTCATCATTAAAGAACTTCTTTAAGATATCTCGTTATTTCATTGTAATCATGACCATTTATCCAATGAATATAAACGCCTTTCCGTTCCATTCTGCGAAACCAGGTTTCCTGGCGTTTGGCAAATTGATGTATCCTTGTCTCCAGGGTCCGGAACATTTCCTCTTCGGTCAATTTGCCCTGGAGGTACAAAGCAACGTAACGATACTCCAGACCGAAGGTATCCAGACGCTCCCACGATAGCCCCTGCGTTCTGAGTCTTTTCACTTCGTCGATCAATCCGGTGTCGATCCGATCCCGCAGGCGCCTCGTGATTCTTTGCCTCAGCTCGGACCGTTCCCATCTCACCCCGATAACGGCGGGTGAAATCTCGGGAAATGGGACTTGATCGATGCCGTCCGATGCATCGCCGGAATGACTCAGGATCTCGATTGCCCGGATCAGCCGCTGACGGTCGGTTGTGTCCGTTTTATTATGGGGAATATTTCCGGAAAACGACAAATAGAGCGCGATAAGTCCGTCCATATCCAGGCCGGCAAGGCGTTCCCGCAGGTGCTCATCCGTATCGATTTTCTTCAACCGGTAGTTCAAAATAACCGATTCCAGGTATAACCCGGTGCCTCCGACCAGGATCGGCCATTTCTTTCTACCCGAAATATCCAGGAAACTCTGTGTAAAGCGCCGCTTGAACTGAAACAGGTTAAATTCCTCTTCGGGATCGATGACATTGATCAGGTGGTGGGGAATCGTCCTGTTGTCCCTTTCGTATTCGGATAAATCCTTCCCCGTTCCAATGTCCATGCCCCGGTAAACCTGGCGCGAATCGGCGGAAATGATCTCTCCATTCATGTCACAGGCCAGCCGGACGGCGAGGGATGTTTTTCCCGATGCGGTCGGCCCCAGGATGACAATCAGATTCTTTTCCATGACCAATAAAACTGCGAAGCAGCGTAATTTAGAAAGTTTATGCTCAAACACCGCCAAGGGTTCAGGATAAACAAAGGTAAAATTTCCAATCCGGATGTCATCCAGGGCAATCGCACACGATCCGATACTGCGTGATAGCTTTCATCGCTGACGCCGAAACGGTGTCGCAACGGGTATTTCTGTCATTTCGACCGCAGGGAGAAATCTTTCAGTTCTGTCATCTCAGCATAGTACGATTTCTCGCATTCGCTCCAAATGACCATTCTGTAATGCGGTGTCGTTCAATTTAAAATAAAAATATGCTTCAATACCTCATGCCGTACTGAAGCATATTTCAATCACCAGTAAATAATTTTACAATTTCTGCACGTTTACCGCACTGGGCCCCTTGTTTCCCTGCTCGATATCGAAACTGATGCGCTGTCCTTCATGCAGCGTCCGGAAACCCGCACCCTGAATAGCGCTGTAATGGACGAATACATCACCGCCTTCGTCACTTTCGATAAAACCGAACCCCTTCTTTTCATTGAACCATTTTACCTTGCCTTCTGCCAAAACCCTGTTCCCCCTTTCCTTTGATAATCAATTTTAAAACAAAAAAACCACACCATCTCATAACGATCTTAAGATGGTCGTGGCCCCCACTTGCGTGACGATTCTTTTGCACTTAAAACGGATACCCAAGAATATTCCCAGCTTCACCATTTCCATTTTGAATTTTTTTAGCACCGGGAAAAAGAGATTGCAATATTTTTTTACAGGGAAACACCTTTTCTGTGCAGGATTTCGATCAATTGTTTCTCTTTCCCGGCGAAAAAATGATTCGTCCCGGGAACCAATATGACTTCCGACCCCACTTCTTCGGAAAAAGACGCCACATCCTCTGCCCTGCAGAAGGGGTCACGGTCGCCGCAGATGATCAAATTGACGCGCCCCGCAATGGCCTTTCTCGAAAAGGGGGACACGCTGACCGGCGGCGCGACCAGGACCACCCGGTCCACGGCAGGGGCCGTTTTCAGATAGTTGGCCGTCACCCAGGCACCGAATGAATAACCGGCCAGTGAAACGGTTTTCACCCCCCTGGTCTTGATGAAGGCCACGGCGCTGTCCAGGTCATTCTGCTCACCCGCTCCTTCATCGAAATCCCCCTCACTGCAGCCGACACCCCGGAAATTGAATCGCAGGGTCGAAAATTTCATTTCGTAAAATGCCGGGACAAGACTTTCGACAACGTTGTTTCGCATGGTTCCGCCCATTACGGGATTCGGATGGGAGATGACGACCCCTTTTCCCGATCCCGCATCGGCGAACAGGCCTTCGATTCTCAAGTCTCCGCTTTGAAAATGAATTCTTTCCTCATTCAGCATGATTCCATTCCATCCATTTTAAAGTCTTCCGAAGTGACAGGCGACGGCATGACCCTCCGACAACGGGACCAATTGGGGCGTTTCTTTCAGGCAGAGTTCCCCTCCGATGGGGCATCGGGGGTAAAACCTGCACATGTCCGGCTGCATGATGCCTTTCAATTCCCCTGCCCCGCTTGGCGTCTTCCCGCTCTTTCCCTTATTGACCTCCAGGATCGCCGAAAGAAGAAGACGTGTATAAGGATGACGCGGGTTCCTGAAAATGGCTTCATTGCTCCCCGATTCGACAATGCGTCCCAGATACATCACGACAACACGATCGCTCATGTGGCGGATCACACCCAGGTTATGGCTGATGAACAGGTAAGTCAGATGGAGTTCGTCCTGCAAGTCCTTCAGGAGGTTCAATATCTGGGCTTGAATGGAAACATCCAGGGCAGAAACAGGTTCATCGGCGATAACGAGAGACGGTTCCAGGGATATGGCTCGGGCGATACCGATCCGTTGCCGTTGGCCGCCGCTGAATTCGTGGGGATATCGATCCGCCTGGTCACGGCTTAAACCAACCTTTCCCATCAGCCGGGCGACATGCTCTTCGATCTCCTTTTTCCCAGGATTTTTCCGTCGAATGAAAAATGGTTCTCCGATTGTCCTGCCTGCCGTTCTCCGTGGGTTCAGGGATGCATAAGGGTCCTGGAAAATGATCTGCACCTTGTTTCTAAATGCCCGCCAGGCGTCGTTTGAATAATGGGCAATGTTCTCGCCTTCGAACAAAATGTCTCCCGCCGTCGGCGTGTCGAGACCCATGATGAGTTTCGCCAGGGTCGATTTTCCGCATCCGCTTTCTCCCACCAACCCCAGGGTTTCCCCTGGCCGGATTTCCAGGGAGACATCATCGACAGCCCTGATAAGCCCTTCTTTCTTCCAATACTGCAATCCACGGGCATGAAAATATTTTTTCAATCCCCTGATTTCCATTAGCAAGTTCGTATCTTTCATCACGCCCACTTCCAGCAGCGGACAAGATGGCCCGTTCTTTTTTCGATCAATTGCGGCTCCTGGTCACGGCAAATGGGCATCACGTAACCGCATCGGTCCTGAAAAGCACAACCCTTAATCGACACCGTCATGTCGGGTACCATGCCGGGAATCATTCGCAGGCGCTTGTTCCGGTCCCATTCTTTCGTGATGACCGGGACGGCCTCGATCAAACCGAGGGAGTACGGATGCATAGGCGAAGAGAAAAAAGAATCCACCGCGGCCTGTTCCACGATTTTCCCCGCATACATAATGGCGACGATCTGGGCGAAATGGGCAATCACGCCCAGGTCGTGGGTGATGAGCAAGATGGACGTGTTGATCCGTTTTTTCAGATCCTCCATCAATTCCAGTATCTGCGCCTGGACCGTGACATCGAGAGCCGTCGTCGGCTCGTCGGCGATCATCAGGCGTGGCTTGCAGGCAAGGGCCATGGCAATCATGATTCTCTGCCGCATCCCGCCGCTCATCTGGTGGGGATAGTCCCGAATGCGCTTTTGCGGGTGATCGATTCCCACCATGTTGAGCATCTCCACGGCATACTCCAGGGCTTCCTTATTGCTTTTCCCCTCGTGAAGCCGCACGATTTCGGCAATCTGCGCCCCCACGGTGATGACCGGGTTCAAGGAGGTCATCGGTTCCTGGAAAATCATGGAAATTTGTTTCCCCCGCACCTTGCGCATCTCTACCCGGTTCAGCCTGAGCAGATCGACGCCGTCAAGCAGGATTTCACCCGAGACGATCTCACCCGGAGGAATCGGGACCAGGCGCATGACGGACAGGGCCAGAACCGTTTTGCCGCAGCCCGACTCGCCGACGACACCCAGTGTCGCGCCTTCAGTCAGGCTGAGACTCACGCCATCGACGGCCGGGACATCGCCTTTCTCCGTATGGAAACGGGTTCTCAGGTCTACAATATCGAGAACCGTTTTACCTTCTGCCATGGTTCAGTATCACTCCCAGTTTTTCAGCATCCGTATCAGCAGGCGCACACCGACACCCGAGGCACCTTTCGGGATGTAGGGCCGATCCTTCTTAACCCAGGCGGGACCGGCGATATCCAGATGAACCCAGGGATAATTCCCGGTAAATTTACTGAGGAAAGCTCCGGCCGTGATGGTGCCGGCCGGTCTTCCTCCAACGTTTTTCAGGTCCGCGACATCGCTCTTGATGGCTTCGTAATACTCGGGCCACAAAGGCAGTTCCCAAAGTTTTTCTCCCGTGTATTCCGACGCATTCTTCAACTTTTGCTTGAGCTTTTCATCCGTACCCATCATGCCCATGACGGATTCTCCAAGGGCAATGATACAGGCCCCGGTCAACGTGGCCACATCGATCATGGCCGCCGGCTTGTAGCTTTGTGCATAATGGAGCGCATCGGCCAGGATCAATCGCCCCTCGGCATCCGTCGAGATCACTTCCACCGTCAAACCTGAAAGGGTCGTCAGAATATCTCCGGGCTTGTAGGCCAGGCCGCCGGGCATATTCTCCGTCGCCGGGATCAATCCGACAATCCGCAGAGGTAATTTCAGGTCCGCCGCCGCCATGACGGTTCCCATGACGGCCGCCCCCCCGGCCATGTCCGTCTTCATTTCCTCCATGTTATCCGCGGGCTTGAGGGAAATACCGCCGCTGTCGAACGTCAATCCCTTGCCGATCAACACGATGGGCCGCTCCATAGCTTTTGTTCCCCGGTAGTCCATGACAATGAACCGCGCCTCCTCCCGGCTTCCCCGGGTCACTCCCAGAAGGGCGTTCATGCCGAGCTCTTTCATCTTATTTTCATCGAGGACGTTGACGTGGATGCTTTTCCTTTTCTTCGCGATATCGAGGGCCTCACTCGCCATATCACGCGGGGTCATTTCATTCGACGGCATGAAGACAAGATTCCGGGCAAACAGAACGGCCTCCGCCACAATATCCGCCTCCTTGACCGCTTTCTTCACCGCTTCAAGCGATTTCCCGGTTTCAGAACATATGACCAATTCCTCCAGTTCATGGAGGCCTTCTCTATCCTCCGTTTTGAACGGCGTAAACTGGTAAAGTCCGAGTTTGATTCCCTCCACGGCCGCTGCGGCAATGCTTGCCGAGTCAACATCCAGACCGTACAACTCAGGTGAAACGGAAACGCTCCGCAGCTTCAGCGATCTTGCCTTGCCGGCGCCCAGGGCAAATGCGCCTCGGATCTTCTCCAAATCCGCTTCGTTTTTCTTTCCCAGGCCGACAAGAATGATCCGAGGGACGGCAGAAGAATCAGTCAGGTAGACCACGTGTATTTCCCTGTCTTTTCCTTTTACGTCTCCGGCGTCGATCATCTTCCGGATTTGCATTGAGGACGATTCATCGAGTGCCGCCCTTGCACCGCCGGTCAGTAAATCGTCTTCGTGACAAAAAAACACGGCCGCGTCGGTGCGGCTTTTCATGATCTTGCCTTCTTTGATGGTTATTTGCATATTGATTCTCTCTTCATAGGATATTCATTTATCAGCTTAACCGTTGGCAGAACCCGTAAAAAAAAGCCGGATAAACATCTATTGTGTCATTCCGGGCAAGCGCAGCGCGACCCGGAATCTATTTCCAATGCGTCCCTCTTCAGCCAAAAACGGTGCATCAGCTCCCATACGACACCACGCAACCTTGTTATTTGGCCTGAAGGGGTTTCGCCGATTGCATATCATGACGCACTCAGCGAGGTCTGGATGCCGGGTCGGTGCCCGGCATGACTTTTATTAAGCCTCGGGATGACGTTTATTGGCCCTGGCATGACTTCCCCTCTCCGTCATTCCGGGCAAGCGCAGCGCGACCCGGAATCCATTGCCAATACATCGCACTTCAGCCAAAAACCGCGCATCAGATCCCAGACGACACCACGCAACCTTGTTATTTGGCCTGAAGGGGTTTCGCCGATTGCATATCATGACGCACTCAGCGAGGTCTGGATGCCGGGTCGGTGCCCGGCATGACTTCCCCATCCGTCATTCCGGGCAAGCGCAGCGCGATCCGGAATCCAGTCAAATCCATTATGGATTCCGTCTTTCGACGGAATGACAGGAATGAAGCAATTAAATGATCGAAGTAATAACATATTCTTATTATGAGACTCTCTCGTTTCGCTCAGAATGACTTCGTATGTAAATCGGGTGTTGCGACACAGCCTCCAAGTCCGGCATGACCGCATGCTCCCTTTTTGCGAAACCGTCTCATTTCAGTGAACGCATAAATTCCCGCGAGTTTGTCCTTATCCGATATGCTCAATCCATGATTAAAAGATTTCATAATCAATTTAATTTCCGTAATGATCGACTTTTCACAACGGGACGAACTGTTTAGCCGGAACAGTCATACCACAACACGGAATAATTTGAAAATCCGATATTTTGAATCCAATTTTACGATGCATATCTGAAGGCTTTCTGGTATAAATATGCTCAATATTAACGTACACATATTGAAATTGAAAAGTTTGATCAAAGTTTCCTCATAAGATGAGGGAACATAAAATTCCATAAGTAAGAGGTTTTTTTACATGAGCGAACCATATGTTACCGTATCAAATGAAAATTTGACCCCCATCATTCCCAAAACTCTGGAAGAAACTCATCTGGACTTTGGCTTCCTGGCTGATTTGGCATTGAAGACCGTGTACGCTGATGCCAACTGCACCACGGTCCGGGCGGCCGAAAAAATGTGCCTGCCGGAACCGTTAACTGAATCCCTGCTCCAGCATCTTTACCATGAAAAACTGATCGAAATTCGCGGCCAGAGCGGTTTTCAGAACCATCGCTATGCCATACTCGATCGTGGTTGGCAGCGAGCTAATCGGTTATTGGAAATCAACGGCTATATCGGCCCTGCCCCGGTTTCCCTGCAAGCCTATAGCGAAATGGTTTCGTTGCAGAACCAAACCCGCGAGTCGGTATCGCCAGAACTGGTTAAAAATGCCCTGTCTGGGCTTGTTTTGCCCGAAGTGACCATGCAGACAGTGGGCCTGGCGGTCACTTCCCGGCGCAGCCTTTTCATGTTCGGCGAATCCGGAAACGGCAAAACCTCTATCGCCGTATCGCTCCACTCCGCACAACCCGGAGAGATCTGGATCCCCTATGCCATCGAGGTCGACAACCAGATCATCAAAGTTTACGACCAGCACAACCATTCACAGATCGAAACCGGCAACAACGGATATGACAAACGCTGGGTGAAAATCAAGCGTCCCCTGGTCATTGTCGGCGGAGAAATGACGATCGAGACCATGGACTTGGTCTACAGCCGCATGGTCGGGTATTACGAGGCACCCTTCCAGGTGAAGGCCAACGGGGGGACCCTGGTCATCGACGACTTCGGCCGCCAGCGGGTCGATCCCTCTGATCTTCTGAATCGCTGGATCATTCCCCTGGAGCAGGGCAAGGATTACCTGACTTTGCATACGGGGAAAAAGATCGAGGTCCCTTTCGCGCCGTTCCTCATGTTCGCCACAAATCTGAATCTCAATGGACTCGTGGATGAGGCCTTTTTACGACGGATGGGGTATCGTCTTTATATCGCCCCACCAAGTCGCGACCAATATAAATCCATTTTTCAGAAGGTTGTCGCAGCCCATGGGCTTGATTACGACCCGAATCTGGTTGATTTTCTTTTGCAGCGCTACGCAGAGGAGAAACGTCCCCTGAGATGCTCCGAACCACAGGATCTCATCCATCGTTTGCTGGACATCTGCCGATACATGGATCAGCTCCCCATTCTGTCCAGAGATATCCTTGAATTGGCCTGGATCAATTATTTTGGAAAAGATCAGGCATAAAAAGTTCTGACCCTGTCGTTAAACCAGGATCATAAAAGGATCGGCATATAACAAGCCGGCATTGAATGCGTCTAAAAAGGAGGGTAAAATATGGTCGAACACGGGGTGATGGCATCCAGATCGTCAGAGTTTTTTTCCGATTTTTACTGGCAGTTCCGGAATATTTGGAATGAAATGCCCTGGGGAATGACGATTCTGGTCGTATTCGGAGTCTTTACCGTGGTCTATTTCCTGCTGCGGAACCGTTAGCTTCCTCGGACTTTTCTGCTTTCGGAAACAGAACCTTAATATGTCACACATGTTAAATGTAAAATTTGTATCTTCTCGAATATTTTTGTGATTTTTCGCAAAAATATTTTTTATGACTGATTTGGTCTTAACAAAAAAATATCGTAAAACGTACTGGTTTCAAAAATCGGCTCTTCTCATTCCCGATACCTAAAGACCCGTAATAGGCGGTGATATTTTCATCGCAAAACCTAGGCTCGGTTGAATAGTTGCTTTCATGATTAAACGGGGCTATTCCAGAAAAAAATGATCCTTTATCAGTTTGGTCGGCATGAAATTTAAGTCATTTTTTTCTTACAGCAATTTAGTGTTCTTATCTGTTTGGCTCTTCCTTTTCATTGCCGGAAAAAGCAGGCTCTTTCGTGATCCCGGCACATTCTCCCATACGACCATCGGGAAAATGATCCTCGATACCGGTCAGTTTCCACACACGGATACTTTCACCTTCACCCGTTTTGGTAAGAACTGGATCGCCCAGCAATGGCTTGGCGAATGCATCATGGGTTTTGTCCACCGCCTGGCGGGGCTTGATGGGCTCCTTGTTCTGACAGTATCTCTCATTTCCCTTCTCTATGCTCTCCTGGCCATCCGAATTGACCGTGCCCGCATGAACCTCATGCTCGGGTCACTCGTCCTGGTCATTTCCCTGGCCGCGGCTGGTCATCATTTCCATGTCCGGCCACATCTGGTCACAATGCTTTTGCTGGCGGTTCTGTTCTCAAAACTGTGCGATATTGACATGAAAAGAGCAAGTTGTGCGAGTCTGTCCTGGCTGTTGCCGGTCTTTCTCATCTGGGTAAACATTCACGGCGGCGCATTGGGAGGGATGTGCACTCTCCTCATTACTACAATGGGCTGGACATTTGCCTGGTGGCTTGGCTATAACAATCCGATCCGGAATCTTAAATGTTTTTTTCGCTTATGGGTACTTACTTTTTTCTGTTTCTTGACATCCATTTTAAATCCATATTTCCTGACGCTTCCCTTAACGTGGCTGAAAATCATGGATTCCAAAGCCACGGCGGAGCTTATTGAAGAGCATGCCTCCGTTTTAAATCTCCTCCATCGCGGCGATCCTACGTCATTCATAACCGTTGCCATTGTTTCTTGTTTAGCTTTATTTTATCTTTCCCTCCTGGTCGGAACCAACAAAAACGACAGAAGAGTGACCTGGTATATTCCCCTAATCTGGCTTATTCTTTCCTTCTCCCGAATCAGGCATGCGCCGCTGTTCTCCGTCGTTTCCGTCATTGCCATTGCAGAAATGTTTCCTTATTGCCGCTGGGTTAAATTACTCGGCAGCAGGGGGTTTATCACCTTTCAAATCAGGAACCAAGGCAAGGAAACGGGAAACTCCCCCCGTTTGAAATACATTCTGCCGGCGTTGATCGCAGGCTTGACCTTTCTATTCTGCCTGGGCTCGGCGAACCTGCCCTCGACAGCCCAGAGATGGGTGAAACTCGATCCTTCCTACTGGCCTGTTGAAGTGCTGCCTGAACTGAAGACAATCCAGCAGGAAGTTCCAAGGGGTACTCCTATCTTTAACGACATGCCCTTTGGCGGTTTTCTCATCTACCATACACCGTGTTTTCGCGTGTTCATCGACGACCGTTGCGAACTCTACGGGGATGATTTTTTATTCCGATATGTCAAGGCGGAAAGATCAGATTTTGAGACCTGGACAAAGCAATACCATTTTAATATTGCCTTGCTTAAAACAGGCTCAAACTACCGGAAATATTTTGATGATAATCCGGATTGGCTTGTTGTGAAGCGGGGCCGTGCCGCCGTTCTTTATCGGAAAATCATCCCATGAAAGAAGGGATACGGTTTGCCAAAGCAAATCCAGGGACGTGCCAATGCAAGAAATTCATTTGAGAGAAATGCTGAAGATGCAGAGTTTTTATCCGATGCATTTCTTGATGACATTTAACACCCTGTCAACAGAAATGGCCTCCATACATCTGTTGTTCTTACAGGGTGAAAAACGATGGTTATAAACATTCACGCAAGGACTGCAGGCCAGGGAAGCGGACAGGCAATGATGGTTGCCTCCGATTGCTCCAAATAATCGGGGTGTTTCCGGGCCCAAAAGAACAATGTTGTGGACGTCGGTCAGGGAAGCAAAATGCCCGGGACCACTGTCATTTGTAACCAATACGTCTGCCATCGTATATAGCGTGAGCAATTCTTTCATCGTGGTCTCACCGGCAAGATTAAAAACCCTGGGAGAGGCTATTTCTCTGCAAATTGAACGACCGCTCTCTCTTTCTGATGCGGTTCCGGTAATGATCAATGTGGACGTTGGGAGCGGTAAATCCTGCTGATCCATCTCAAGGGCTTTAACGAGCAAGAGATACATCTTCGCCGTGTGAAGATAGGGATTGTATTGCACGCGATGCGTCAGGAGATTTCCCCGGTAAGGGGTTTCGCTGTTGAAACGATGAAGTCCGACTCTGCAGGGAGCACCGATGAGATACGAAATAATGGCGGAGGCCCTTGAAAAAAATTCCATATCGATGGTGGCATCAATTCCAATTCTTCGTGCAAGCCCAATCGATTTCAATATATCTCTGGAAAAAACAAAAATATCAGAGCACCGGACAACAAAAATATTATCACTCGGGATTATATCCAATACATCGAGAATGGCTTTGTTTTCTTCGAAGACACAAAAAAAGACGTTTTGTCTGCCATAGTTCTTAATGGCTTCCAGCATAGCATCGCCGCGTAGGCCAGTACCGCCGCACCTTGCTCAACAAGCTTGATAAAAAGGACTTTCCGAACACTTGGGACGATGTGCCGGCGTCTGGAAAATAACCCTGAAAAATAACGGTGAACAGTGAGGATGAAACAAAGCAACTGGCCGATATACTTATCAATAATCCGAATGGTATCGGGATTCATGAATTGGATCCGCTATTCCTTTTATAAAGATTCGCACCTTGCTTTCTCACATTGACCCACGGGCAAAGGATGTTTTCAATGGGCTGATTCTGCGTCTTTCTTCATCAAGGCTTCGGCCTTTGTCATATTTTCTTTCGCTTTGGCGTAGTATTTGGGATTCACTTCAATCGCTTTCTGAAAGGCAGCAATCGCTTCCACATACTTCTGCTCTGCCAGATAAATACAACCCAGATTGTTATAGGCCGATGCTTCGTCACCGGCCATTTTAAAGGCCTTCAAGGCCTCATCGTAACGTCCCAGTTTACCCAAAACAATGCCCATGTTGGCGTAGATCTTGTTTTTAGCCGGCGCCAGGTCCACAGCCGTTGCATAAGCCTGAAGCGCTTTTTCATATTCCCCGGCTAGAGTATAGGACATGCCGAGATTATTGAAGAGATCTCCCGATTTGGGATTGATGGCAATGGCTTTGTGGTAATAGCCGATTGCATCTTGAAATTGCTGTTTTCTGTCCGAAATAATACCCAGAAATGAATAGGCCTGCCAGAGATCCTCCTTCAATTTGAGAGCCTGTGAAAATTGAGACCGGGATTCCTCCAGATTTCCCCGGACCAGGGCAACCCGACCTTTTCCCTCATGGGCGAGGGCATAGGCCGCATCGTTCTTCAGGATGGCATCAAAGTCGCCTTCCGCCTCGTTCAGCATCCCCCGGGAGATGAATAGCAGCCCCCTCTTGTAGAACACGGCGCTTCGCTTCGGATCCATCCCGATTGCCTTGTCGTAGTAGACAAAGGCCATATTAGGGTTTCCCTGGCGGATGTACTGATCTCCCAGCCTTTCCATTTCAGCCGCATCGGGCGCTTTCAGTTTTTTGTCGACGTCGATTTCCGGGTTCATCGCGGCGGCTTTCGCTTTCTGCAACTCCAGCATCTTCCGGTAACCGTCCCCCTGCATGAGCCCCTGATCCTTATTCCACCACGAACAACCCGACAGACACAGGAATGAAAGAAGGATCATCACGATGCCCGCATTGTAAAATCGATTTCCCATTTTTTTTCTCTTTCTGAATTAAGCGGTGTGATTAATTTAATTTGCGAACCAGAAGATTCTTCATCACGACGCTCCTCTGAATGACTTCACCGTGGTCACTCTGTACACCCTGCGCGTCACATTGACGTTCGTAACCTGTCTCTCCCGTTGCCCTCAGTTGCAGTAAGCCTGCCGGTTCGCAACCAGATCCTTTCCCAGAACAACTTTCACCTTCACATTCGGCCTCGCCGATTGACTCATTTCTTGCCTGATTGAAAGTTCCGGTATCTTTTCCGCGATTTCATCCGCCACATCACGGTAATCTTTCTGATAATAGATGCTGCCCCTGACATGATTGAAATTCTTTGTGTTTGTGAGACGGACAACATTGAATCCATTTGCTTTAAGATATTTTCCAATATCCCTGGCCATATGATTCTTTCCGTTGCCATTGGAAACCTCAATGCCTGCCTGACGGAACATGCCGGCATTCATGCTATCGATGATTTCTCCGCCGCTCATTTTTGCGTATGCCGCATTCCGGGAAGGCACCTTCTCGATACGGGCCAGAGCTTCCGCCGCTGCCAACCCCTGGCGTGCACCGGCCAGTTCCGGATTCGTCAGGAGCGCCTCTTGAAAGTGCCGTCTTGCTTCCTCGAACAAGCCCTTCTCATAGAGTTTCCGGGCATACTGGAATTGCCGGTCAGCCTCCGTTTTATTCACGACAGCGTTCGGGGCTACGGCGGAATCAGCCGGTGAATCTCCCTTCGTCACATTGTTTTCCGCTGTTTTATTTGCATCTCTCTGTGCCGCTTCCGCAACCTTCATTAACGCCAAAGAAGCCTCCAGCCCATTTTTCGCACTATCCAATGTAGGATTCAGCTTCACGGCTGCGCGATAGTGTTCGGCAGCCCGGCCGAACAGGGCCTTGTCGTAATAAACAGCACCCATTTTCAGGTGAGCGTAGACCTGATCGCCATTGCCTGCCGTCTGAAATTCCCGAAAGGCCTGATTGTCCTGTCCCGCCAAGGCATAGGCCAAGGCCAGGTTGTTCCTGATCCGGTTGTTTTTTTCGTTCAGGGCAAGGGCTTTTCTGCAGGCTGAAATGGCCTCTTCGTGCTTTTCCTGCAGCAAAAACGAATAACAGAGGTTATTCCATAAATAATCCAAGTTGCCGTTCAAGCTGATCGCCTGCTCGAAACTCAGGGCGGCGTCCCGGTGTTCTCCTAGCTGGTCGTGGCAGATTCCTTTGCCATTGTAAGCCTTGACATTAGACGGATCAATGGCGATAACCTTTTCGTACTCTGCAATGGCTTCCCGATAATATCCCCGCTCCTGGTAATAAGAAGCCAGAAGGTAGTGTGATTCAGGATTCCCGGGTTGGACCCGGATCTTTGCGACAAAGCGGTTCACCGCCTTGTCATCCATGGTCGCCCCCAGTTTTTGGGACTGCCAGAATTTCAGGCTATTCCAGTTTACACTGGATGGTGAACAGGCTGCTAAGGTCATCAGAAGCAAAAAAAGAAGCATACCCTGCAAACCGATTTTCCGGTATCCGGTTATCCCTTCCATTGTTTATCGCCTCTCTTTCAAGTCAATATATTACAGCCACGCAACGTCATCCCCTTCCGAAGTGCGTCTCAATCAGCACCCGGTATATTCTGATCGCCGCTGGTCCGACAATCACGACAAACAGAGCCGGAAAAATGAACAATATGAGCGGAAAAAGGAGCTTTACCGGTAGTTTCGTCGCGGTTTCCTCCGCCCTCTGTCGCCGCTTCGTCCTCATGGAATCGGAATGGACCCGCAACGCCTGGGCGATGCTGGTACCGAATTGGTCCGTCTGGATCAAAAGCGTCACCAGACTTTTCACATCTTCAACCCCGGTCCTCAACCCCAGGTTTCTCATCGCATCCTGGCGGGAACGGCCTGCCCTCATTTCCAGGCTCATCAGGCTGAACTCGTCACTGATGACCTTGTTGCTCAGTCTCATCTCATCGGCAATCCGCTTGATCGCCTGGTCGAGCCCCATTCCTGCTTCGACGCAAACCACCATGAGATCGAGGGCATCGGGGAATCCCTCCCGAATCTTTTCTTGCCGGCGGGTGATGGCGAAATGGACCCACAAATCCGGTCCGTAGAAACCAAGAAGTGCAGAAAATACGATCATGACGCCGAAAATTCTCCGCTCTTCAAAGAGACCAAAGAGCAGATGTCCAATGAACAAAGCCGCCGGCAGGAGCATGGCAAAAAAAACTTTCGAGCCGTAGAAAATAATCAGATTGCCCTGGCGCCGGTAACCCGCCATGGACAACTTTCTCCTGCGTTGTCCCAGTTCCTCTTCAGTTCTGGGTTGCGAGAAAGGAGCGAGCCTGGCGGCCATCTTCGTGAAAAACCGCTTTACCGGGATCTCCGCCTTCGACTCGCCGGCCTCGCTCGTCACCTCAGGCAGCGTGTACTTGTCGATCTTTCCGATAATCTCTTTTTTCGTTCTTTTATCTTCATAATAAAGATAGCAAGAAACAATCATAAGGACCAGCCCTATGAAAACGAGCACGGGAATGGCAATGACTTCATTCATGGCTGCAGCCTCACACCTTCATCACGATCATCCTTTTCATGACCAGGATTCCTACCACCATCATGATCCCCGCGGCGGCAAGCATGACATGCCCGATGGGATCCGTAATCAAGAGCTTGACATACTCAGGATTGAGGAAAAAAATGAGCAGACCGACAAAAAAAGGCAGACCGGCCAGGATGACGGCCGACAGCCGCGCCTCGCCGGTCAGAGACTTGATCTGCCCTTTCAGGACAAACCGTGCGCGTATCAGGCGGGCAATGTTCTCCAGGATCTCGGCCAGATTTCCCCCGCTGTCCCTCTGGATGATGACGGAGATGGCAAACAGTTTCAGGTCGTCGCTGTCGACACGGGCCACCAGGTTTTTCAGGGCATCTTCATAGGCGACGCCGAAATTGATCTCATCCAGGGTTTTGCGAAACTCCGTACCGGCCGGATCTCCGAACTCCTGACCGACCATCTGCATCCCCCCCGTGAAGGCGTGACCTGCTTTCAAGGATCTTGCCAGCATATCCAGCGCTTCCGGAAGCTGTTCCTCCAGTTGTCGGATCCGTTGCTGCTTTTTGAATTTAATATAAAGGATGGGAATCAAACCGGCGAGGATTCCGATGGTCAGGCGCAACCATAACCAGCTGACAACCGCCGATGCTGTAACGAATCCGATACCAAAAAGGAAGACGGAAGACAGCAGGTAAACCCCCAGGGGAAAAGGAAGGTTGGCCTGCACCGCCATTCTTTCTAGCTGAAAAATCAGCGGAAACCGGATATTCAGAAGAAAACGGTTGAACCAGGGGATGTCGCTCATGATGCGCTGGCGGACCACGCTGATTTCCTGACGGCCGTAGGGTTCCCCGGAAAGCTGGCGCAACTGAGCTTTTATTCTCCGTTTCTCCGGATTCCACCGGATTCGGCCCAGGAGAAACAATCCTTCGATCAGAAGGACAACGGCGATGAAGATCAGAACAATCTGCAGATATTCCATATTATTCCCCGACTTTCTTCAGGTTTTCATATCTCCATGACATTCCTCGGATCCAGGATTTCGTAGGGAACTTCGATCCCGGCGGCTTTGAACCGTTCAATAAAGCGCGGCATGACACCTGTCATCCTGAACCGCCCGGTGACTTCGCCTTTCGATGTCACCCCCGTCTGTTCGAAAGAAAAAATCTCCTGGATGGTAATGACATTTCCCTCCATCCCGGTGATTTCCGAAAAGCTGATCAGCTTGCGGCTTCCGTCGATCAGGCGCGCGATCTGGACTACGATGTTGAGTGCCGAACTGATGTATCGCCGGATGGCCTCGTTCGGGATGTTCATTCCCGCCATGGCAATCAGAGTTTCCAGCCGCAGCAGGGCATCACGGGGAGAGTTGGCATGAATCGTCGTCAGCGAACCATCGTGACCCGTATTCATAGCCTGGAGCATGTCCACCACCTCGGAGGCACGGACCTCACCGACGATAATCCGGTCGGGACGCATGCGCAGACTGTTTCGGACCAGATCGCGTTGTGTAATTTCCCCTTTTCCTTCGATATTCAGCGGTCTTGTTTCCAACCTCACCACATGTTCCTGCTTGAGCTGCAGTTCCGCCGAGTCTTCGATGGTCACAATGCGCTCGTCGGGGGGAATGAATCGGGAAAGGACATTGAGCAGCGTTGTCTTCCCTGTTCCAGTACCTCCGGAGATCAGCACGTTTAGCCGCGCCTTGACGATTCCTTTGAGAATTTCACCGATTTCTGCCGTGACG
Organism: uncultured Syntrophales bacterium; assembly: GCA_964541005.1. Taxonomy (GTDB): domain Bacteria; phylum Desulfobacterota; class Syntrophia; order Syntrophales; family JAAYKM01; genus JAAYKM01. Next base: position 27,283 of record CAZIPU010000006.1, read on the forward strand.
CTTTTCAGGACGATAAGGTCCTCCATCTCCAGGGGATCGACGGCGAATCTGCGAATAGACAGGGATGGCCCGTCTACGGCAGCGGGAGGAATGATGGCGTTCACACGGGAGCCGTCCTTGAGCCTGGCATCCACCATAGGAGTGGATTCGTCGATCCGGCGGCCGACGGCGGAGACGATGCGGTCGATGATTTTACGCAGGTGGGCGTCATCCTTAAACCTCGCCTCGGTTAAGTGGAGCTTTCCGAAACGCTCCACGTAGATCTGACGGTAAGTGTTTACGAGGATGTCCGACACCGTCGGGTCTTTCATGAAGGGCTCGATGGGTCCCAAGCCCATCGTCTCGTCCTGGATCTCCTGGTAAAGGTGCTCCCGTTCCTCGGCGTTCAGAGGAGTCCGCATGCCTTCCTCCGTCAGGATATTCGTGGTCAGACGGCGGATTTCACGCTTCAACTCGGCCTCGTTAAGGCTATCGATCAGGGACAAGTCCAGCATCTCCAGGAGGCGGTCGTGAACGCGGGCCTTCAATTCGTTGTATTCATTCGTCCTGGTAAAGGCACCTGCATTAAAAACTTGGTGATTAAGCATATCTTATCCATCCCCAATCATTATTTACGTCCGGCATTTAACGCCAACGCCACGACAGAATTCCCTTCCTTCTGTTGCTCACACCCGAAATGCGTGCGGCCAGCTCTCTGAAACTCTCCGTAATCTCGGCCGCCGGACTCTGTATTGTAAGCGGTTTACCCTGGTTGATCGCCCCCATCGTATTCTGAAAATCGTTCGGAATGTTCATGAAAATCTGTTTCTGCAATGTCTTGGCGGCATCTTCCGCGCTGATCACCGAACGTTTCTGATAACGGTTTACAAGAATCCTGATCCGTTCCTCGGCAGGAAACCCGAATCTCATGAAAGCGTCCAGCATCCTCCTGACGTTAATCAGACAGGGAAGACTGAGTAAAGTAACGATCAGCACGGTATCGGACATTTTCAACACTGCCTTGGAAAAGTCGTCCATACTTTGCCCGGCGTCGACGATGATGTAGTCGAACATGGATTTCATCTCCAAAAGGAGGGTCCCCATGATATCGGAATCGACACGTAACTCGTCTTGCAGGCTGACGGGAGAGGGCAGCACATACAACCCGCTGTCTTTATGGGACATGACGTCCATCAGGTATGTATAGTCCAGGCGGTAGATGTTCTTGGCGACTTCCGACCAGTCGAATGTCGGGGTCAGTCCCAGAAAAAGCGGGATTTCCCCGAAAACCAGGTTCATGTCGATCAGGGCGACCGATTTCTCACGATCGGCATCCCGCAGGCATGTGGCCAGGTTCACGGCCACGGTGGTTGTTCCGACACCGCCCTTGCTCCCGATAATACTGATGATTTTCCCCTGTTTGGCCGGTCCTTCCGTTTTTTTCGATACCGGTCCCGATTGTTTGTGAATCAATTTCTGCAGGGCGGCTTTGACCTCTTCCGCCTTAAGGGGTTGTGAAAAGAATTCTTTGACCCCGGCTCTCATGGCCTCGATCAGGACTTCCGGCTTAATGAATTTGGAGGTCAGAAACACTTTAGCGGCAATCCCCGAATGGATGGCCTGGTGGACAAGGGGAAATTCTTCCTCCGCATTTTCCCCCAGCTGCATGATCAGGAGATCCGCGATCCCCGTATCCGTTTCCCCGTAGAGACTGCATCCTTCCACAGACGAAATGATCCGCACGAATTCCTTGTGAACGGAGTCATCCATTCCGGCAAGGATAATTCTCAATTGCTTTTGTTCCATTGACTTGATCGGTTCCATTATTCAATATTCAATGCAATGCAAATTTTTCAAGACGGCTTTTACTTGCCTCCCATCGACCCGATACTGAACTGATAGGACGTTGACGTTTGTGAACTTTTCTCGAATCCCTTCCGGTATTTCTCGACCGCATTCTGGGCGGCCTGTCCGTCGATGCCCATGACAGGCGCCCGATTCTTTTCCGCCCCGGGATTAAGGGTCTGGTTGAATTTCTGCAACTGGTAGGATGTACCGTAATCCCTTTCCAAACGGCTTTGCAGCATATCGGCAGCGTCTGCTGAACTGAAAGCCAAAAACAGGGGGGCAATGACGAATAAAACGGATATCCTGATTTTGTTTTTCATCTTTTCTTTCCTTTCATCACGGAGCGATATGTCCGAAATCCCCTTCAAGACCTCCCTTGTCCGAACCGACCGGCAGGACCGTCTTTGATGAACGGGGTGAAGGTTCGCCGGATCCTTCCATTCTTCCCAACAGATAGAACTCGAAATCATTGGGTTCCACATACTGATCCGTCGGCAGGGTCTGTTTCGCCATATCGAGGGGCTTGACCAGGTGCGGCGTCACAATGACAACGAGTTCCGTTTCGTTCTTCTGGAAGGACGTGCTCCGGAACAGGACCCCCAGGATGGGAATGTCGCCCAGGACAGGAAACTTGGACACGACTTCACGTGCATCTTCCTTGAGTAACCCCGCAATGGCAAAACTCTGGCCGTCGGCCAGTTCGATCACCGTGGAAACGCGCCGCGTGGTCAGGGCCGGAACGACATAACCCGAAACAGTCAGGGCATTCGAGAAATCAAGCTCGGAGACCTCCGGGCTTACAACCATGTTGATCTTATCATTGCCGAGAACGGTCGGCGTGAAATCCAGTCCCACACCATAGGTTTTGTAGTCGATGGTAATGGTCGTGCCTCCACCGGTGCCGGATTGAGGAACCGGGATCGGGTATTCACCCCCCGCCAGGAAGTTTGCCGTCCGGCCGCTCGTGGTAATCAGGGTCGGTTCGGCAAGTACCTTCGTCAGGCCGTTTTCCTTCAGGGCATCAATGAACGTAGTCCAGGAAGCATTAGCCCCCAGGAAATGAAAGATCAATCCGATATTGTCGCTGGCCGCCAGTGGATTTCCGGGCCAGCCGCCATCCGGAAGGGTGACAAGATTTTTGAGCAGTGAAATGCCGTAGGTCGTCCCCCCTTCGCTGATATAGGCGAAATTGACGCCCAGGCGCCTCAGGAGGGTTCTTGACATCTCGGAGACCCGGACCTCCAGCATCACCTGGTGGACACCGCCGACCTCAAGGAGGTTCATCACTTTCGCCTTCTTGTCCTTGTCCCGGGGCGCATAAGCCTCCGCCATTGACAGGACCCGGGCAATGCCGGCGGCGCTGGAAACCGTTCCGGCAAGAACCAGGCAGTCTTGGCTGGCCGTTACCCGGATATCCTTTTCGCCCGGCAGAATCTCATGGATCTTTTCCTTCAGGCGGACCACATCCGGTGCCACATCGATATCCACAAGGGCGGCAATTCGGCCGTCGGTCCCCCAGATGGTCGCGTTCGTCATCCCCGGGCTGATCCCGATGAAATAGAGCTGCCGCGGGGAAAGAACCCTCACGTCGGCGAAATCCTCCGCTCCCAGGGCGACCCGCCGGATATCGACGCCGGTTTCCACAACGAGGGACTGCCCCGTGGTCAGGTTGATTCTCTGTGAAACGGACGGGTCCATCTTGATCTTGACCGGCCCCACAGCATGGACGGACGTATAAAACCCCATACACAACAGGATAAGACTGGTTACCGCGACAATGGCCGCCAATCGGCCCGGCTTACGAGGATTCATCATTCACCCCCCCTGCTGAATTTTTCTTCACTGGATTTGCTTCCCCTGATTACCTCCACGGTGACGGTCTTGACGGGCGCCGCGGTTGAAGCGCGTCGCACCCGAACGGGCGGCGGTGCAGGCACCTCTCCGCTATAGGAGGATAAAAGTCTCGGCAGCGTGGTTCCTCTTGTCTTGACGTCCTCCGTATCGGCATAGTTACGAAGGGCCAGTTGAAGTCTGCCCTCCGTGGCCGCCAGGGCCAGTTTCTCTCCCTCTTCCGGGGTGACCTCGAGGGTGATCACATCCACCATCTTCGGTTTTTCCTTCTGGTCTCCGGACTGCTCGACTTCAGACCCGGCCGCCAGGACGAGGATGTTCTCCAGGACGATCTTGGTGATCGTACTCGAAACATTATCCTGTTCGGATTTATTCAGGGACACCAGGACATCGACCCGGTGACCGGGACGGATAAAGCCGGAAATGCCGATCACCTTGTCCACCTTCACTGCCATGGCCCTTTTCCGTGGCGCCACCACGGCCGCCATACCGCCCGTTTTCACATCAACAGGAGCCAGCTTCGCCTCCGTTATGGGCTCGTTGACCTGTATCGGGTAAAGGACAACCCGGCCGACGGCAGCCGACGGTACTGAAACATACCCTGCGGGAAGACTCTCTTTCAGATAGGGCTGGGTTTTGACAGAATCCTTTGTGATCACCGTCCCCCATTTCATTTCAGAAGCGGCTACAACAATCTGCTGGGTGTTGCCGATCCCCTGCCCGGCGTCCGTCTTTTTCTGTAGCAGGCTGTAACTCCAGAAACTGACCAGGGCCGCAATCGCCACGGCAAGGACGAGCATGATGATCGGTACCGAGATTCGGTTTTTGACACCTTCTCCAATTTTCTTAATGTCCATTTTTACCCGCTCCTTTTTATGATAGTCCCCTGAATGTCATCCTGAACACGACTCCCCTCCATCCAGGTCATACGAAGCAACACACTTTCCGCATGTCGTCCTTGACACAGCGAAGGATCTAATCCGTCCGGGAGATTCCTCGTCGCTGCGCGCCTCAGAATGACCTCGAAGCGGCAGCCATCCCTCCCCCCTTCTTAACTCGGTTCATCAAGAACACCGCCCCTTTGGCCGCTAAATCTTGAAAAACATCGACGCGACGGTCCCCAGGGCAATGGCAACCCCGTAGCAGAGCACCGGAGAAGGCGCCTGTTCCTCATCCGCAAAAAGGATCGGTTTCCTATGCACAATCGACAGAAACAGCATAGAAAGTATTCGTTTCGCAGAAACCTTCAACCGTCCCTTCACCGCCAGGACGATCACGGCATAAACGCCCCCCGCGAAGGCGGTGAAAAGAAACGCCTGTAACACCCCCGCCGGCCCCAGGAGGCTGCCGACGGCCCCCATGAGCTTGACGTCCCCGGCTCCCATCATGCCGGCCAGGTAAAAGGCGAAGAGAAGCCCGACACCGACTGCCAAACCGCCCGTACTTAACCCAAACCCCGCCAGACCGGTCAAACAGGAATGATAAGCGATGCCAAAGAGCATGGCCGGCAGCGTCAGCAGGTTGGGAATCTTCCGGTAAAGCAGATCCGCAACCACCGCCCAGGCCAGGATGATCAAAAGAACCGTCGTGATAAATGTCATAGAACCCCGGATTCGTCCTCACCCGAATGTTATGGAAATACCAGCCGGGAGAAGAAGTTGAGCACCGCCGTCCCCAGCAATCCTACAATCACTACAATAATAGCCGCGATCGCCGAAGCCAAAATGGCGTACTCGATTGCCGCGGCACCTTCTTCGTGATGTCGCCTTCTGTTCTTCCACTGAATCATCCGCCATCGCCATGCTTCCATGAAATCACTTCTCACCATCATCGCATTCCGCAAGGATCTTACCCGTCAATTCGCCCTGGAAAAGGGTAAGATCCTTGCGGACATTTGGCCCTTCTCATATTATTAATGTGCTTCTAGTTCCGTTAATACTGTCTGAAATGCATCGTTAATTTCCGTGCCAATACTGAAAACAACCAAAACAATGACCGCCGCAATGGCCGCCACCATGAGTCCGTATTCAACGGCCGTGGCGCCTTCTTCATCCCTGAAAAATCCGATCAGTCTTTTCATGTTCCTTCTCCTTTCATTCTTTGCTTTGATAGACATTTTGTTTTCAAACACCTTTTACCGCCTTCTTTGTTTTTCTTTCCTTGCCTGCCCAGTTCTTAGAGCTGGTCTGGAGAAATTGGACAGGTGCATAAGTGGTTAATCTGCTCTATAAGAAGAAACAGGAGGAGCAGGATATGAGCAAGCGACCAAGAAGGAATCATGCACCGGCGTTCAAGGCCAAGGTAGCGTTGGAGGC
>CAZIPU010000007.1:0-10577 GCA_964541005.1 uncultured Syntrophales bacterium
ATCGCCGTCTGCTACGACAACCCCTACAGTGAAATTCTTTTCTCCGGACAGGAGCGGATCAGTTTTCTCATGGCCGAGGGGGCAAAGGAGGTCGGCATCGAGCTGAGTTCCCTGTCGAAACCCTTCAACATGTGCGGCTGGCGCCTGGGGATGGCCGGCGGCAATCGCGACCTGATCGCCGCCATCAGCAAGGTGAAGGAAAATACCGATTCGGGGATCTTCAACCCGATCCAGTACGCCGGAATTCATGCCCTTAAAAACGAGGCGGGTGCCGTCGAACAGATGATTGCCATCTACGGGAAAAGACGCCGCCGTGTCCTGGAGGCCCTGAAGAAAATCGGGATTGTTTTCGACCCGCCGAAAGGCACCTTCTATCTCTGGGTGCCCGTTCCCCAGGGGATGACCTCCCTGGAGTTTACCAACCGTCTTTTTGATAAGACGGCTGTTGTCGTGGCTGCCGGGACAGCTTACGGTCAGTACGGGGAAGGTTTTGTCCGTTTTTCTTTGACCGTTCCGGATGAACGTCTTGAAGAGGCGATGCAGAGAATCGAGAAGGAATTCACAAAATGATATGATGCCGGCAGCGGGCGTCCGTCCGCTGCCCACTAATCTTTTTTCAGGCCGCCGCTGAAGGACGGGTGTAAAGCGACATCTTCCGCAGGCGCACGGTTTCCGGTGTGACCTCCACCAGTTCATCCTCGGCAATAAACTCGATGCACTGATCCAGCGACAGGCGACGGGGCGGTCTCAGAATGACCGTGGCGTCGGAAGTGGCACTCCGCATGTTGGTCAGTTTCTTTTCCTTGACGATGTTCACGAAGAGGTCTCCCGGCCGGTTTCTTTCCCCGATAACCATGCCGCCGTAAACTTCGGTTCCCACATCAAGGAATAATTCGCCCCGGTCGGACATGGCATAGTAGGCGTAACCGGTGATCCGGCCCGGACGGTCGGCGACAAGGGCACCGCTGGAACGTTGAGGAATGGGACCGAACCAGGGTTCATAACCATCGAACAGGGAATTCATGACCCCCGCGCCTTTTGTGTCGGTCATGAAGTGGCTCCGGAATCCGATCAGACCACGGGAGGGAATCAGGAATTCAAGGGTTACCCGTCCGCTTCCCTTGTTCGTGAGGTTGGTCATGCGTCCCTTCCGTTCCGAGAGTTTCGTCGTCAGGATTCCCACGTTTTCCTCCGGTATATCCAGAAACAGGTGCTCCACGGGTTCCGTTTCGACGCCGTTTTCTTTCCTCGTGATAACGGTCGGTCTTGAAACCATAAACTCGTAACCTTCCCGGCGCATCGTCTCGATCAGGACGGCCATCTGCAGTTCCCCCCGTCCGCAAACCTCGAAGGCGTCCTGACGTTCCAGGAGCTTCAGCTTCAACGCCACGTTCTTGAGGGTTTCCTTTTCCAGGCGGCCCCGGAGGTGGCGGGATGTCAGGTAGCGCCCCTCTTTCCCCGCCAGGGGACCGTTGTTGACATAAAAAATCATGGAAACCGTCGGCTCGTCGATGGAAATGCGGGGGAGGGCCTTCGGGTTTTCAATGGAGGTGACGGTGTCGCCAATATGGCAGCCATCCACACCGGCGAAGGCGAGGATGTCTCCCGATTCGGCCTGATCGATCGCTTTCCGTTTCAGCCCGTGAAAGGTGTAAAGCTGGGAAAAACGAATCCCCGGCGTGTCCTGATCATGTCCGCAGAGCAGGTAGGGCCGGTTCATGGCCAGCGTTCCGTTCATGAGCCGGCCGATGGCGATCTGTCCGACATAGGGGTCATAATCGAGGTTCGTGATGAGAAACTGGGGTTCTTCTTCGTCATTTCCTTCGGGGCCGGGAATGGCGGAGACGATTTCCTCGAAAAGGGGTTCGAAAGTCGTGGAATCGTCATCCAGTGTCCGATGGGCGACGCCGATTTTCGCATTCGTGTAGAGGATGGGAAACTCGATCTGCTCTTCCGTCGCATCCAGGTCGATGAACAGGTCGTAGACTTCCTCGATGACTTCCCTGATCCGGGCGTCGCTCCGGTCGATCTTGTTGATGACCAGAATGATCGGGATGCCCTTGCTGAGGGCTTTTTTCAGGACGAAACGGGTCTGGGGCAGAGGACCTTCGCTGGCGTCGACCAGGAGAATGGCGCCGTCCACGAGGTTCAGGCTGCGTTCCACCTCGCCGCCGAAGTCGGCATGGCCCGGTGTGTCCACGATATTGATCTTGATGTTCCGGTACCAGACGGCCGTATTCTTGGCCATGATGGTGATGCCCCGTTCCCGTTCCAGGTCCATGGAATCCATGACACGATCTTCGATCACCTGGTGGTCGTTGAAGATCCCCGTTTGCCTCAACAGCCCGTCCACGAGGGTGGTTTTCCCATGATCGACATGGGAAATGATGGCGACGTTGCGTATATTTTCTTTTTTCATAAATTTCTACCTTTTCAGAAAGACTGCCCGGAAATAAAAAAACCGCCGGTCGTCAGATTTTCGACACGACGGAAGGTCGTTCACTTTACTGCTGGCCGGCCAGCTTTAAATGATCCGTCTTTAGAAAGCAAGCAATAAATTCGAGACGATACGGATGATTTGAATCAAGGCCGATTTTGTCTTGACTTTTTCCCCCGGATCGATCAATTTCCAGACCCTGTTTAGAAAAATCTTGATGAAGAAAGGATTCCCTATGGACCCCATCAAAGTAATGCCCTGTCTGGATATGAAAAACGGCCGTGTCGTGAAAGGCGTCCACTTTGTCGAAATCAAAGACGCCGGAGATCCCGTGGAAAACGCCCGTTTCTACCAGGATGAGGGCGCCGATGAACTGGCCATGCTGGATATCGCCGCGACGGTCGAGAACCGCAAAACCCGCCTGGAATGGGTGAAGCAGGTGTCGTCCGTCATTCAGATTCCGCTCACGGTCGGCGGCGGCATCAACGAATTGGCCGATATCGAACAGGTTCTGGGCGCCGGTGCCGCCAAGGTATCCATGAACAGCGCCGCCGTCCTCAATCCGGATCTGGTGCGGGAAGGGGCGCAGAAATTCGGGTCCGGCAGGATCACCGTGGCCATCGACGCACGCAGAAACCCGGCCATGCCGTCAGGGTTTGAGCTGGTCATCTCCGGCGGGACCAAGCCCATCGGGAAAGATGCCATTGAGTGGGCCGGACGCTGCCAGGAACTGGGTGCCGGTGTCATTTTACCTACCAGCATGGATGGTGACGGGACTTTAAACGGCTACGATCTCGAGTTCACGAAGGCCGTTTCCGATGTCGTGTCGGTACCCGTCGTGGCCTCCGGGGGGGCGGGCAAGCTGGAGCATTTTTACGACGCCGTGGTCAAGGGAGGTGCCCAGGTGGTTTTGGCCGCTTCGGTTTTCCACTTCCGGACCTTCCGTATCCGGGAAGTCAAAGCATACCTGAAGGAGCGAGGCCTTCCCGTTTATCTGTAAAGACGAGGCAAGAAAACGCAATTTTTTCGATCGCAGGAAGACTTAAGATGAAGAGAGCGACCGCTGATGCAGGTCGCCCTCTTCTGATTTAACCGCTGCCGGCCCGATCGGGTATCAACATCCTCAACGGGAAAGTCTTATCCTGAGGGAGTCGGCCCGGCGGCCCGCACTTCCGGGGGGACATCCCGTTCATATTTCTTGAAGTTTTCCACAAACAGCCGGGCCAGTTTCTCGGCCTGAACATCGTATGCCGCAGGATCGGGCCAGCTTTTTCGCGGATCAAGGAGACTGTCGGCGACACCCGGGCAAGATGCAGGGACATGGAGGCCGAAAGAGGGGTCCTTTCTTGTGCTGATGCCGGCCAGTTCACCGTTCAGGGCGGCGTGGATGATGGACCGCGTATCCCGGATCCGGAAGCGGCTTCCCACGCCATAGGGTCCTCCGGTCCAGCCGGTGTTCACCAGCCAGAGATTGACGTTGTGGCGGATAATTTTTTCTTTGAAAAGCTCTGCGTAGACCAGGGGTGAAAGGGCCATGAACGGCGCACCGAAACAGGTGCTGAAGGTCGCCTCCGGTTCGGTGACCCCCTTTTCCGTTCCGGCGACTTTTGCCGTGTAGCCGGAAAGGAAATGGTACACGGCCTGCTCCGGCGTGAGTTTCGCAATCGGCGGCAGGACACCGAAGGCGTCCGCCGTCAGCATGATGATGTCTTTGGGATGATTTCCGGCCCCTTTTCTGGTTGCCGAGGGGATGTGGCTCATGGGATAGCCGGCCCTCGTATTTTCGGTGAGGCTGTCGTCGTTGAGATCGATGCGGCAGGTCAGGCTGTCGAAGCCGACATTTTCGAGGATGGTCCCGAATTTGCGTGTCGTTTCGTAGATCTCCGGTTCCGCCTCGGCGGAAATCCGGATCACTTTTGCATAGCAGCCGCCCTCCAGGTTGAAAATTCCTCTTTCGCTCCAGCCGTGTTCATCGTCGCCGATGAGGATGCGGCTGGCATCCGTGGATAAGGTTGTCTTGCCGGTTCCGGAAAGGCCGAAGAAAATGGCCACGTCGCCGCTTTTGCTCATGCTGGCCGAACAGTGCATGGAGAGTACCTTCTGTTGCGGCAGCAGGTAGTTGAGGGCGGTGAAGACCGATTTCTTGATTTCTCCGGCATAATGGGTGCCCCCGATCAGGATCAGGCGTTCCCCGAAATGGATGACGACGAAGACCTCGGACCGGGTGCCGTCGATCTGGGGTATGGCATGGAAATTGGGAACATGGAGAAGGGTGAAGTCCGGAACATGTTTGGCCCGTTCCTCCGGTTTTGCCTGAATGAAGAGATTCCGTGCGAACAGGTTATGCCAGGCGGTTTCCGTTATGACCCGGATGGGGATGCGGTATTGGGGGTCGGCCCCGGCGAAGCAGTCCTGGACGAAGACGTCTTTCCCCTGGAGATATGCCAGAAGCCGCAGTCGCAACGTTTCGTAGTGCCGGGCGGACATATCCCTGTTGGCCTCGCCCCACCAGATTGCTGTCTCGCTGCCGGGCTCGCGGACGATGAATTTATCCTGGGGGGAGCGCCCCGTATGATGCCCCGTGCGAATGACCAGGGGGCCGATATGGGCAAGCCGTCCCTCCCTCCGGCGTATCACTTCTTCATACAGCCGAGGGGTCGGCAGGTTCCAGTAGATGTTATTCAGGTTGTGGATGCCGTGTTGGTCCAGACCGAAACGGCTGGCGATCATGCTTTCGCTGTTCATTGTTCCTCCGTGTTTTCACGTTGAGAGCCGGTTATTGCCGGCGGCAATACGGATTGAATGACGATGGCGATGGTCGGTGTAAAAAGGCGAATTGAGTCGGATTGAGAAAAATACCCCCCCGTGGCTGGTTTTCAATTCAAATTCGAATCCTTAAAATCAGCTGATCCGATTCACATCGGTTCTGTCAACCCTTGAACTGTGAGCAGATTTCCGATGATCCGGGCTCATAGTTCCGGCACACCTCCGGTCTCGTCTCGTGAATCGAACAGGAGTGTACCTCCCCTTCCCAGGTCAGGAAGGGACAGCGGTTCAGGTATCGTCCGTCCACGTCGGAGATCAGGTGATCACCTGCCCAGAACGCATGCTCACGATCGATGATATCCAGGATGTCCATTCGTTCTTCCCGGTTCCAGCGCTCCATGTCCCGCTCGGTGACGTAGGCGATGAAATCGACCATGCAGCACACGCCGCAACGTTTGCAAATCACATTCAATTCCTTTCTTGTTAAAAGCCTGCCATTTCAAAGAACGTCAAGTATACAGAGGACGTCGATGCGACGGTCTTGTCACGGGGCAGGATGCATGCGGAGTCCGCCGCCTCGGTGACCCGCGTTCGGCGGGTGCGGACTGCCCGTGGCATATGAGGTTTTCTCTCAGAGAAAGCGTATTAACCGAAATGACACAACCGGTGTCATTTCCGGTTTTTCCTGTTGTGAGATCCCTTCCGGTCTCACGGTCTGTCAGAAAGAAAAGAGGTTAATCTTCAATCCCTTGCATGATTGTCGTTCTTTCCCATTCATCATCCTTCTTCATCAGAAGGAGGTATTCATATTGATAGAGATCCTCTATGAAATGACGGAGAATCTCATGGTCCTGCTTGGTTGAGTGACGTCGTTTCAGAAGCCACATCAGGGAGTCGTTAAAATCGGGCCGGATAAAATCGGCGATGGGACCCCGCCGGACGTCGTAGCCGCACCGGTTCGCCACATATTCCAGATGAGAGAACTTGATGGTGTATTCGTCGTGTCCTTTTAGAGAGATACGACCGGGGTTTCCCGAGGCGGAGACGGAGATCATGCCCCGGTATGCGTCCGGCACGCGGGCCTCGCAGCTGTGTTCACTGATGAAAATAAAGGGAACCCGTGTCCGGCAGAGTCTTTCCGTTGTTTCGACCGCGCCGAGATTGAAATTGAACGTATCCCCCTCCGGAACCGGAAACGCGTATGTTTCGAACAGGTTCCGGATTTTTGATAAACCGGGGTCTTCTTGTGCCCGACTTTCATGGAAGAGAAGACGCGTCGGGATGTCCACCGCTGTCGGGAAATCGCCGACGTTTTCATTTAAAATGACGAAGTCGTGATCCCGGATCACCGTTTCCGGGAGATCATTCACATCCGACAGGATGAAATGCAGGGGAAATTCCGCCAGGGTCTTTTTCTGCTCGGCAAGAAGAAAAGGTGAAATATCCACCATCGTTACCCGGAAGTTCGGATTGATCGTCAGGATATCGTGCATGAGGTAACCGTAACCGCCGCCGATTTCCAGGATGGCCCGGACCCGCTCCAGGGGAAGGTTTTCCTTGATGAACTCGTAAAACTGCCTTCCATAAGAGGTCTTCCGGACGAGGATACTCCGGCAGGGACTCCGGTCCGGATAAAGGCAATTCGACACGGTCAATTCCCAACCGAGGGAATTCAAATCGTTGATATGGTAGGCCTGTGTCGAGTTAATGAAGTAAGACATTTTTTTAGCTGCCCTTACCGGAGTTGAAACAGTTTTTAACGAATCGGAATATAGCATTAAAACAGCGCCGTTTGAATAAATATTTCTTGACAAATCAAGACAAAAGACATAGTCTCCGCAACCTTTACAGCAGTGTACAAAAGTGCTGTGATACAGGTTAAACGGTTGTTTAAGAACGGAATTTAATTCCTGAGCGGTTTCTTGAATAGGACGCCGGCATTAAAAACGTATCGCCGGGTTTTAATCCAAACAAAACCAAATTTAACTGTTATACAATTTGTTTTTACTAACCCAGTACGCCGGGGAAGTGAATTCTTCCGGAAACCATTTTTTTCAGTAAGAGAAGGAATAATTATGTCACAAGATGCCAGAAACATAAGGAATATTGGGATCAGCGCCCATATCGATTCCGGCAAGACCACCCTGACGGAGCGCATCCTTTTTTACACGAAGCGTATCCATGCCATTCATGACGTGAAGGGAAAAGACGGCGTCGGGGCGACCATGGATTCCATGGATCTCGAGAAAGAGCGCGGTATTACCATTGCCTCCGCGGCGACCTACTGCAACTGGAACGGCTACAACGTCAACATCATCGATACCCCCGGCCACGTCGATTTCACTATCGAAGTGGAGCGGTCTCTGCGGGTTCTCGATGGGGCGGTCCTGGTCCTTTGTTCCGTCGGCGGCGTCCAGTCACAGTCGATCACCGTCGACCAGCAGATGAAACGCTACAAAGTGCCCTGCATTGCCTTTATCAACAAGTGTGACCGAAACGGCGCCAATCCCATGAGGGTCATTTCCCAGCTCAGAACCAAGCTGGGACACAATGCCGTCGCCATGCAGATTCCCATCGGCCTGGAAAACAATTTTCAGGGGGCGATCGACCTGGTTGCCATGCAGGCTGTTTACTTTGACGGGGATAACGGTGAGAACGTCCGCCGGGAACCCATACCCGAGGCATTTCTGCCTTTGGCGAAAGAAAAGCGGGAAGAACTCATCGACGCGGTTTCCCTGTTTTCAGATGACCTGACGGAAGCGGTTCTTGAGGGCGGTGACATCTCCGAGAAGTTGATCATGGACGCCGTCCGTAAGGGAACGATTGCGCGCAAACTGACGCCTGTCTTCATGGGGTCCGCCTATAAAAACAAGGGCGTGCAGCCCCTGCTGGATGCGGTCTCGACTTACCTGCCCTGTCCCCTGGAAGTGCAGAATGAGGCCATCGATACCGAAGACACCAGCCGGACTGTCATTCTCTCCGGCGATCCCGGTGACCCGCTCATTTCGCTGGCCTTCAAGTTGGAAGACGGACCGTACGGCCAGTTGACCTATATCCGCGTTTATCAGGGCGCTATTGGCCGGGGGGATACGATCATCAACACCAGAACGGGGAAAAAGGTCAAAGTCGGCCGGGTCGTGCGGATGCACGCGGACCAGATGGAGGACATCGATGCCATCGCTGCCGGCTCCATCGGCGCCCTGTTCGGGATCGACTGCGCCTCCGGTGACAGCTTCGTTGCACCCGGTGTCAATCTCACCATGACATCCATGTTCGTGCCGGAACCCGTTATTTCGCTGGCGTTGATCCCAAAGGACAACAAGGCCCAGGTCTGCATGTCCAAGGCACTCAACCGGTTCACGAAAGAGGATCCGACTTTCCGTACCCATGTCGATGCGGAAACAAACGAGACGATCATTGAGGGGATGGGGGAGTTACATCTGGAAATTTACGTGGAACGGATGCGCCGGGAGTACAGCGCCGAAGTCACAACGGGGAATCCCCGCGTCGCCTACCGGGAAACGATTACACGCCGGGCGGAGTTCAACTATACCCACAAGAAGCAGACGGGTGGGGCAGGGCAGTTCGGCCGCATTGCCGGTTACCTGGAACCCTACCCCGATGGCGACTTCCTGTTCGATAACAAGATAACCGGCGGGTCCATTCCCACGAACTACATACCGGCCTGCGAAAAGGGTTTCCGGCAATCCCTGGAGAAGGGTCCCAAGATGGGGTTCCCCGTCACGGGCATCATGGTCTGCATCAACGACGGCGCTTTTCATGCCGTCGATTCCTCGGAAATCGCCTTCATATCCGCGGCAAAGGGGGCCTTTCGGGAGGCCTATGCGAAAGCCGCGCCGGTCATCCATGAACCCATCATGAAAGTGGTCATTGAGACCCCGACGGAATACCAGGGCGCAGTCATGGGGCTGCTCAACCAGAGACGGGGTATCATCGTCGGCGCCCAGGACGAGGGTGTGATGAGTGTTGTCGAGTCCCAGGTACCGTTAGCAGAAATGGTCGGATTCTCAACGATTCTTAGATCGGCGACTCAGGGGAAAGCCCAGTTTACCATGGAATTTTCCGTCTATCGGCAGGTTCCGGTGTCGGTTGCGGAGAAAATCATGGAAGAAATCGCCCTCAGGAAAAAAAGTGCTGCATAGAGAGTCCAGCACATGTTATGAAAAGGAACGATTCAATCCGGCGAGGAGATTTCACCGGAAGGACCGGGTCATCTACCTCTCAGACAGGAATATGATGATGATGAAAAGCGAATTGAGCAAGTTAAATCCACTGCGCCATTTGGGGCTGGATTTGGAAATACTGAAGGGGAAAGGCGGTTTCGGTGCCGTAATGGCCCCGGCCGGAGTGGGGAAGACGGCCCTGCTGGTACAGATCGCCCTCCTGGCCATGATGAAGGAATTCTCCATTTTACATGTGAGTTTAAACGACCCGGTCAACAAGGTTACCCTTTGGTATGACGAAATTCTCCAGGACCTGACGCAGGCTTATCCTAGTGAGCGTGTTCAGGATCTCCGCGAAGACATTCTCCTGCATCGGTTCATCATGACTTTCCGGGTCGACGACTTCAGCGTGCCGAAACTGGAGGAACGGTTGAATGACCTGACCGTCCAGAATATCTTTCAGCCCCACATTCTGATCATCGATGGCCTCCATTTCAACAGCGAGGTTGAACCTTTCCTTGTGGAGATGAAGGCCCTTGCAGAAAAACACCACTTTTTCGTCTGGTTTTCCGTTCATATTCACCGTGAAGAGGAAAAGGCAGAATCAGGAATGCCTTTATCCATAGAGGGATTGCATCATTATTTTCAAGTGATACTTAAGATCGAGGAAAAGGGGGATTACCTGTCCCTCCAGGCCATCAAGGGAGGGCTCCAGTCCACCGCGACCGGTATTGAACTCCGTCTCGATCCCACAACGATGCTGATCAACGATTGATCGAGCCCCCATGCCTCTGATCAGGGTATAGAAGAGTCGTTTCACGGATGGATCATTGCTGTTTTTGAATCGGGATCGAACAGGCCATGATCCGGAATGCTGCCTGAAATATTCTGTTCGGGTTACTTTTCAAAAACTCCTTGACAAAGTGAGGACAGATGGATTAAAAGTTGCGCTTCTCAAGAGCAACAGCAATAAAAGCATATCGCGGGGTGGAGCAGTCCGGTAGCTCGTTGGGCTCATAACCCAAAGGTCGGCAGTTCGAATCTGCCCCCCGCTACCAAGAATATCAAGGGGTCAGGCATTGTGCTTACCCCCTTTTTATTTTGAAATGAACCCTGTTGCTAGCCGAATTTTCAGAAGGAACTCTCAATTCATTGTTGAAATGGTACAAAAAGGGAAGCGATGAACTGCC
>CAZIPU010000007.1:10677-19242 GCA_964541005.1 uncultured Syntrophales bacterium
TGGATGGTGCCCTTGGGATAAGTGCCGTCTTTCCGTCTCTTCCCCACTCGCACACCCGTCAAGACCTCCATGCCTTCATCTACCGTCCTGACTGCGTAAATATGGAACTGCCCTTTACGAACGGACTCAACAATTTCTTCATGCAGCATGAGATTCCTCAGGTTTTGATCAGGTATCAAAACCCCCTGGTTCCCGGTAAGCCCTTTGGCCTCGCAGAACTTAAAGAAGCCCTCTATCTTATGGTTGACACCGCCTATGGGCTGAATCTCCCCATTCTGATTCACCGAGCCGGTAACCGCTATGTTCTGCTTGATCGGTATATCGGATAAACTTGAAAGAATGGCATACAGTTCAGCGGAAGAGGCACTGTCACCCTCCACACCTTCGTAAGACTGTTCAAAGCACAGGCTGGCCGACAGCGAAAGCGGTTTGTCCTGGGCATATTTCCAACCAAGGTAACCTGATAGAATCATGACCCCTTTATTGTGAATCGGACCGCTTAATTGCGATTCCCGCTCAATATTGATAACACCCTCACGCCCAAGGAAGGTCTTGGCGGTAATTCTCGATGGTTTGCCGAAGGTGATGTCACCCAAAGTGTAAACACTCAAGCCATTGACCTGTCCAACTTTTGCGCCATCGGCATCTATCATGATGATACCGCGATGGATCATGTCCTGTATCCGTTCTTCAGGAAGGTTATGCCGGAATAACCTTTCTTCTATGGCTTTTTGCACGTGACTGGCGGATATAAGCCTGGCATTGTCCTGAGAAGCCCAGTAATTGGCTTGCTCAATCCATTCTTTGATCTGAGCGAACCTCGATGACAATTTCTCCTGATCGCCAACCATCTTCGCAGAGTACTCGATGACCTTGGCCACGCCACCCGGGTCAAAGTGTCTGGCTTCACATTCCTCGCAGCATCCGGAGAGAAAGGCGGCATAAGCCAATATGTTCTCTTTCGTTTTTTCAATCTCAAAGTCGAATTCGGCTTTAACCTTGAATATTTCCCAGAAGTCTTCGTCGTACAGGGACAGCAGTTGATAGAGCATGGCATCACCTATGAGAACGACTTTTACTTTTATCGGCATGGGTTCCGGCCGCAATCTTTCAGGTGTTAAAAATCCGAACTGTTCCAGGGGATCTTCTATTCTGACGTCCTTATTTTTTATGGCCCTCTTGAGCGCGGGCCAGACACCGGGATTGGTAAGCACATCCTGCGCGTTGACCAGCAGATACCCACCGTTGGCTTTCCCCAGAGCCCCGGCTTTCAGCATGGTATGATCGCTGAGGTAGCCTCCCAGAATATAGCGTCTGTCAAGCTTTCCGAATATATTCAGAAAATTGGGATTACTCTCGATAATCACGGGAGGCCCCTTCGTTTCGCTGTTATCCACGAAAACATTTATCTTAAAGGGAAGAAATGGGTCTCCACCAACCATCACCTGATTGACCGGCCCCCCCAACGCCGGGTTTTCCGGCTCTTCGGTCTCTTTGAAGAGTTCTAGGTTATCCAGTATATAGTTTTTCAAGTCGGTAAGATACTTGTGAACCTTCGGCCATTCGTTATAGCTGTCAAGCAAAGGATTGATACGGCGGGAAACGGTGTATTCCCCGATGTCTTCATCCGTCTTCTGCAGCAACTCCGCTGTCTTTCTCTTAACGTCGCTTGCGGCTTCAAAGCTCGCTTGCAGCTTCTTGCGCAAGTTGGCTTGTTTGGCCTGAAGCTCCTCCTTTGTCTTATCCTCCAAAGCCTGGTATTCATTTTCCTGCATCAGCCTGTCTTCCACCATTGGAACCAGTACCGGGCCGGACGGGAGCATTTGCAGAGCAAAGCCCTGACGGCGGGCCTCAGCGGCCAATCCCTCAAATACCTTTTGCTGTTCTTTTTGAGCCTTTTCCAATATGTTCTGCTTCTGTTTCTTATATTCATCGCTGGAAAAAGCCTGTTCCAAATCACTCTTCACACTCTCGGACAGCTTATCAATCTCACTGCTGAGTGTTTTTCCCCTGCCCTGCGGCAGACTTATAATTTGAGGACTATCCGGCTCTTTGAAGTTGTAAAGATAACACCAGTCCTCCAGGGCCAATGTTTCACCAGAGGCTTCCCTTTTATGGATCAATTTTTCAATGTAGGTCTTTACCATGGATGTTTTGCCGGTTCCCGTAAGACCGGCGACATAGATATTGTATCCTGCATTGGTCATGTTCAGCCCGAATTCCACCGCCCTCGTTGCCCGTTCCTGCCCGATAAAGTCACGCAGCGGCGCAAGGTCCCTTGTGCATTCAAAGTCGAAGAGTTTTCGGTCACATTCCCAGCGCAGCTTTTCTACCGGCACTTCATATTTCTTGATCTCCATGGCACTCTCCTTGCGGCTATATAACCTTTGTCAACGAATCCACTCTTCTCTCTTTCTCCACACCCTTTTACAATGCCCGCATCCATTCCGGTTTCAGATGGACTTCTCCCCGCAGGGCCGCATCGATCAAATCAAGGGCTTTTTGTTTCCCGCCGGGCAGTTTTGCCTTGACCGGCAGATAGTTGGAGGCATGGTTCGAGAAAAAATATCCGTGGGTCAGATTGGTACAGGCAATCATTTCCCGTAATTCCCGTAGCAGCCCGGCCTGATCGGGAAGTTTGAAGGTACCGTTAATGGAATCCCGGTAAAGTGGGGTTCCGGGGATGAGCATCACGGTCAAGGCGCCGACAAAATCCGGATCCATGGCACTCAGCAGTTCGCCCGTGGCCCTGGCATGCCGGAGTGAGTTTTCGCAACCGCCGATCCCAAGCAGAACCGTGGCCCACACCTGGATGCCCGCTTCTTTCACTTTGCGCCCCATTTCAATGCAGGTCGCAGCTGTGGAGCCCTTCCGGATTGCCTCTCTGATTTCATCGTCGCCGGTTTCGACGCCGTAATGAAGGATGCCGAGATTAAGACGGCGCAGCTGCGCCAGATCCTCCGGCGACTTCTTCCGGATGCTCTTGACGTTTGCATAGGCGCCGACTCGCTTGACCTGCGGCAGGCGTTCCTTAATCTGCTCCAGAATCCACACCAGCCGCTGCTGGGGAATAATCAGGGCGTCGCCATCCATCAGAAAGAGGCGATCCTCTTTCGACATATGTCGGGCTGCATACCGGATGTCGCTCAGGATGATATCGTCATCTTTGATCTTGAAGCGCTTGTCGCGATATGTGCCGCAAAAGGTGCATCGGTTATGCGAACAACCGAGGGTTACCTGCAGGAGGATGCTGTCCGCCTCACTGGGCGGCCGGATACAATACCCTTCATAATGCATGCCTTCACCTTCGGAAACAATGCTCACAGATAACCCCCTGATTTTGGAAACACGGCTGAAATAATTCCCAATATCTTAAGTTGAAAAATGGCTGTGTATCCCGCCTCTAATGCCGCTTACCCGGCGAAATCAAATTGACGACCCCTTGCCCTACCCAGGAAACATACCATATGTTGTGCCGGCCATCTTCATTTTTATTCATTTATATAGCCGGCATGTCCGGTTAGTGAGAACTGATGGTATGGGTTCTGAACCGGTAAAGGGTTTACGCCATTCGAATATTAGGCAACACCTTGCGCAAAAAGCCAATCTCTATCTGAGGATCAATTTTTTGATGGCCAGGCCAAATATATGCAGAGAGACAAAAAAAGGCTTGTTGAGTGTTTTTGAGCAAACGTGGGCACCTAAAGGTGCAATGATGCAGGGGGCATTGCGGCTACCCCTAAATTGATAGCCGATGTCATGCCGGAAGAGGGCCATTCAAGGCTGAAAAGGGGCCTTTAATTCATGCTGATCTCAATAAATACAGCGTGTTATCCTGTTCCGCCCTATTATGGTTTTTATAGTTTGTCGTTACAGACGCTTTAAAGCTTTTTTTCTCCTTGTGCGGGAGATGAATCCTTGACCGGTTTCAGTGTGGCCCGGAGGGCATAACAGGGGATCAGGTAACACAGGTTTTCTTCGTAGAATTCCATCAAACAGGGGTGAAGGTTGACCAATGCCTGGAAGAGGCGCTTGAACAGTTTTCTTCCTTTCCAGGGAGATGTAAAGACAAGTGTCATCTCCTCCGTGACGAATCCGTATTCCTGATAAAAGGAGGGGACTTTTCTTTTAAAACGGGTCTGCCGGTGGGAAAAGTACTCAAACGTGTATAATCCGAAAAAACGTTTATGCGTATAATCCGAATAATAGTATGGATTTGAGAAATGCGGGACATACAGGAATTTTCTGCCGGTGGGTTTCAGAACACGCCATATCTCCTGCATCAGAAAATCAAAACGATCGATATGCTCCAAAAAGCTTTTCGAATGAATGGCGTCCACCGAATTATCCGGCAGGAAGGGAAAGCCTTCCTCCAGGTCCGCAACGATATCCACATCGGGCATATCCAGCCGATCGATGCAGATCCGTCCCGGCCATTTTTTTTCTCCACTGCCCAGTTCGAGAACAACGGGTTCCGTCTGTTGCAGGATTTTGTCCAGATCAATTTTAACGATCGTTTTCATGGTAATGCCCTATATTGTGTCTTTTCCGGCGATGATCAGGAAAGCGTTGATGTCGTCATTTTTCATCATCGGCAAGGCTTTTTTTATCCGTTCATCATGCCACTTTCACAATTTCCGATACAACAAACGCACGATGGTTTCGATGATGCCGTCTTCTTCCATGGATATAATCCCCAGGTTCAACGGTTTGATTCATCCGGCGTAGCGCTTTGATATTCCGGCTTGATGAAGAGATAATACAGCCGGCCTTCACGATACGTCTGCCCCGCCAACCTTCCGGCCGTATCGCCTTGTCCCATATAGACATCGCACCTGCCCGGCGCCCGGATAGCGCCGCCGGTGTCCTGATCTAAAGCAAAACCCAGATAAGAGGCCTGGGAAACATCGCTGCCGGTTGCCTGCGGCAGGGTGGTGGAAAGAAAGGCCAAGCAGGCCCGTGGATAGACAGACTTATCCGTGGCGATGGAGCGCAAAGTGGTCACCGGTTCGTTGATGCTTCCCCGGGGCTGGCCGTCTTCCGTGCGGAAAAAGACAAAGCGGGGGTTTGCACGGATATATTCCGATACCTCATCGGGGTGGGTTTTGAAGTACGCGATCATCGCAGAAAGACTCATCCGGTCTCTGGATATCTTTCCGTCGTCGACCATCTGCTGGCCGATACTTTTATACTCGTGACCGTTATTGGCGGCATAGCCGATTCCTATGAGCGAGCCGTCCGGCTGGCGGATCTTGGCCGAACCCTGAACATGGACGAGATAGACCTCAAAGGGATCGGACAGCCACATGATCTCCTTACCCTTTAACATGCCGGAGTTTTCTATCTCGGCGCGAGGCGGGTAAGGTACGATACCGTTGTCTGTGCGTCTGCCGATTGTATTGCCTTCAGAGTCTTTTTCAAGGTCTTCGGGCTGGCCGTACAGAGGATATTGAAAACGGCCTCCTTTTCGTGTTGCACCGTCAAATATCGGTGTGTAGTATCCGGTGAAGAGAACGGTTCCTTTGTCGTCGCAGCCGACAGAAGTGTAGACATCGAACCGCTCACGGATCAGGGCATTGAGTTGTGCTCCCTTGTATCCGGCATCGATCAGGTTTAAAAATGCCTTCAGGCTGTCTTCGGCCTGTTTGTGGCCGATGTCGCCGTAAGGGAAATACTGGTTGCTGGAAGGTTTCTTAAAATAGTTCAGGCTGTTGTTGACGGCTGTCTTCAGATTGGATAAATCATCACAAGCCTTTGTAAAATCGGGTATCTCGGCCGGATCGGTTATTTTCCGCAGGGCCAGTTCTCCCGGTGGCAGAGGCTTTGAGTATTCCGGTGTTTGCAGTTTCGGTTTCCGTGGAATGTCTTCCACCAGGATGGGGGCCCTATGACAGCCGATCAGAAATGTTGCAAACACGAACCCGATTGCCATAAAAATCCTTGCCTTCATAAATTTACCAGCTTCCTTTCTTAAACCGTAACATACTGATTTGTATTTGTATTCTGTTTAAGACAATGCTTAATAGTTGCGTACTATAATCTGAGATCGTTTTGTAGACAAGATTTTACTTTTTCACTTCACGGAACCTTTCCCCACAAAACAACTGGTGCGATCAATTCCCGCAAAACCGGCAGCTTGGAATCCAGGGGTAAATCAGATCCATTACGAGGTCCTTGACGGCTGTTATTCGCTGACTCTCCGGAGAACAAATGCGGTGCGGGCCGGTATGTAAAGTTTAAGCCACGCCGTACCTTGATCTTTATAAAGCGGATCGAAATGGGTAAAATGATCCAGACTGTCGTCTTTTATAGCGAAGCCTCCAAACTCCCCGGCGTCGGTATTGAGCACGACGACATACTTCCCTTGGGGAGCGAGAATGCCATAGTTGAAAAATGACGTGGAAGGGTTGAAGTTAAAGACGAAAAGGAGATCTTTTCGCCCGAAAGCCAACACCTGATCGTCGTTGCTGTCCCATAGCTTGGTCAGGGGTGTTCTGTGGAAGTTTTTTTCCTTCTTGATAAAGTGAATCATAGCCGAATCGAACTTGTCGAGATACTGGTACTTCAGGTTAGGGTCGCGTGCCAGGCTCCATTGCCGGCGTGCATACTTGTATGACCAACCGTTTCCCTCCCGGGGGAAGTCAATCCATTCGGGGTGCCCGAACTCATTGCCCATGAAGTTTAGATAGCCTCCGTTTATGGTCGATGCCGTAATCAGGCGGAGCATTTTGTGCAGGGCAATGCCGCGGTCTACGCTCAGATCAGCGTCATCGACCATCATGTGCCAGTACATCTTTTCCTCCATGAGCCTGAAGATGATGGTCTTATCTCCCACAAGGGCCTGGTCGTGACTCTCGGTATAACTGATCGTCTTTTCCTCCTTCCGGCGGTTGGTAAGTTCCCAAAACATGTCGCCGGGCTGCCAATCTTCGTCTTTACGTTCTTTAATAAGCTTGATCCAATAGTCGGGTATACCCATTGCCATGCGGAAATCGAAGCCAAAGCCGCCTTCTTCGAGCTTTGCCGTCAATCCGGGCATTCCGCTCATCTCCTCGGCTATGGTGACGGCATGCGGATTAACCTGATGTACGAGCTTGTTTGCGAGGGCCAGGTAGACCAGGGCATCCTCATCCTGAGAATGGTCGTAGTATTGGTCGTAGCTGGTAAACTTTTCATTGAGGCCATGTGAATGGTAGATCATGGAAGTAACACCGTCGAAACGCAGGCCATCGAACTTGAACTCTTCAAGCCAGTACTTGCAGTTGGAAAGAAGGAAATGAATCACTTCGTTCTTCCCGTAATCGAAGCAGAGGGAATCCCAGGCGCGATGCACGCGCCTGGGGCCCTCGTGAAAGTACTGAAAGGTTGTCCCATCGAATCGACCGAGCCCTTCAAACTCATTCTTTACGGCATGCGAATGAACAATATCCATGATTACGGCAATGCCCATCGCGTGCGCAGTGTCGATCAACTGTTTGAGTTCCTCGGGTGTGCCGAATCGTGAGGATGGCGCAAAGAAACTCGAAACATGATAGCCGAATGAACCATAGTAGGGATGCTCCTGTAAGGCCATTATCTGAATGGCGTTGTAGCCGAGAGCCGCAACGCGTGGGAGAACATTGTCCTGGAATTCTTTGTAGGTGCCTACCTTTTCCTCCTCCGTGGCCATTCCGATGTGGCATTCGTAAATCAAAAGGGGAGAGGCGTCCGGCTTAAAAGGTACGGCTTTCGATTGGTACCTGTTTTGAGGATTCCATACCTGTGCCGAGAATATCTTGGTGTCATCATTCTGAACGACACGGGTAGCCCAGGCCGGAATACGTTCAAATTTATCTTTACCATGGTGGATACTGAGCTTGTAGTGTTGACCGTGTTGCAATTGACCGGCAGTCAGCCTGATTTCCCAAACCCCATTTTCGAGATGGTAAAGACGGTACGACTCCTGTTCCCGCCAGTTACTGAAATCACCCACCAGGAAGATGCCCGACGCGGCGGGTGCCCACTCACGAAATACCCAACCCTCGTCAACACGGTTCAACCCGAAATACATATGACCGTTTGCAAAATCGCTCAGGGGGATTTCGCCACGGGTCAGCGCAAACTCCTTTTTGATGACGTTATTGTAACGCTTTCCGATAATATCGGCGTAGGGTTCGAGTTGCCTGTCCAGCTTGATTATTTCCAATTCCCGGCTCATTTCACAAATCGCACAGCCATGAACATCAATGGCTTAATGGTTTTCTCCGGGGATATGGACTTTGATCCGCATTTTCGGGAGCAGCAGCGGTTGTATCCATGATGAATGGCCATCATTTCCTGACTTCCTTTTCCCTGTCTTGTTCCCTCGTTAACACCTTCGCAAGGTCCGACAGTTCATCGGACAGCAACTCAATGAGGTCATCGATGGAGAGGATTCCTTCGAGTCCCCCCCGCGTCATTCAACACGATGATTCGCCGGACGCCTTTCGCATGCATGGTTTGGATGGAATCCCATATCCCACAATTCCCCCGCACCGTAACCAACTCTTTACTCATAACATCTTCCACCGTGACACTGTCAAGGGG
>CAZIPU010000007.1:19342-23139 GCA_964541005.1 uncultured Syntrophales bacterium
GCACCGTAACCAACTCTTTACTCATAACATCTTCCACCGTGACACTGTCAAGGGGCACATTATAAGGTTATACTCGCGCCCCTTTAACCAGCCGGGGAAAAAACGTTCCCTTCTATCTACAAGCCCGCACCATCTTCCTTGATGTGTAACTCTCACAAAATCATTCCCGGCGTTCACGACAGCACATTATAAGCTTTCCAGGAGATAGTCGATGTCTTTCTCCGTATGCTCCGCGGAGATCTGAAAACGGATTTCCTCATCCCCCCTGGGCACGACGGGGTAGCCAAGGCCGATGGCCAGGATATCGCGATCAAAGAGCCGTTTCACCAGTTCCCCGGTTTTTCCGGTGTCGCGGGTCAGGAGGGGAACGATGGGGTGTTCGCCCTCAAGGGTTTCATAACCCCTTTTCCGGAAACCTTCGCGCAGGTGTGCGGCGAGATTCCTGAGCTTGCACAGCAGGACGGTACCTTCGGTGCTGTCAAGGATTTCCAGTGCTTCAAGGGCAGCGGCGGCTTCGGAAGGTGTGATCGGATTGGAATAGATATAGAAGGGAGACGTTTCCCTAAGGTAATCGATGACGGTTTTGTCGGCAACCGCATAACCGCCGTTGACTCCGAAAGCCTTGCCCAATGTGGCGATAAGGATGTCGGCGCGGGCTGCCGTCATTTCTTCGGTACCCCGGCCGCCGGCACCGAAAGCACCGACGCCATGGGAGTCGTCGACCACGGTGATGACCCCTTCATCAAAACGCTCTTTATAGGATTCGCAGATCGCACTGATTTTATCCAGGGCGGCATGATCGCCACGCATGCTGAAGACCCCGTCGGTGGCCACGATGACCCGTTTAACTTTTCCAAGATGCTGTTCCAGGACGGCACGTAACCGGGTTGTGTCCCGGTGTTCATAAATTGCCTTGGCGGTGGGCTGGGCGAGGCGGACAGCATTGATAATGCTGTTATGGTTGAGGGCATCACTTACCACCAGCGTCTCCTTGGTGATAAGCTGCGGCAACACGCCCATGACGGAGGCATAGGCGGAACTGAATATCATGCCTGCCTCGCGCTTATGGAAAGAGGCGAGGCGTTCTTCCAATTTTATGTGGGTTTCAAAGGTGCCGCTGATGAAACGGACTGCTCCGGGCGTCGTGCCGTAATGCCGTGCGGCTCTCTCCTCCGCCTCGACCACGCGCGGGTGGTGATTGAGACCCAGATAGGCATTGGCGTTCATGCGCAAAAAAGCCCGCTCTCCATATCCCCTCAGAAAATATCTGGGACCAAAGCCATCACGGGGCGACTGGCGACCAGTGATGACCTGTTCTTTTCTTTTCAGCATGCCAAGTTGGGTCAATCGGTCGAGTTCCGCTGCCAGCAGGGGGTTCAGCTTATCCAGTGACATGGTTGTCCTTTCCTGGTTGCGCCAGTTTGACTGCGAGGTTTGCAAGCATTTCCCGCGACATGGAAACAATATCGTAATGAGGTTGCCAGCCCCACTCGGCGCGTGCCGCACTGTCATCCATATATCGGGGCCAGGAATCGGCAATGGCCTGGCGGAGAGGATCAATGTCATATTCGATGCTGAAACCGGATATAAACCGGCGAATCTGTGCGGCCAGTTCCTCCGGAGTGAAATTCATGGCCGTCACATTGTAGGCATTGCGGTGGACGAGTTTTTCTCCATCCGCCTCCATCAGGTTCATCACCGCGCGAATGGCGTCGGGCATATACATCATGTCGAGTCTTGTGCCGGGCTTAAGAAAGCAGCGATAGCGGCCTTCCCTGACGGCGGCATAGAAGATCTCCACGGCGTAGTCCGTCGTGCCGCCGCCCGGTAACGTCTTGTAGGAAATGAGACCCGGCAGGCGCAGGCCCCGGATATCGACGCCGAAACGATGGTGGTAGTAGTCACACAGCAACTCACCGGCAAGCTTGGTTATGCCGTAGATGGTGTTCGGGCGCTGTACCGTGACTTGCGGTGTATTTTTCGGCGGGGTACCGGGGCCGAAAGCACCAATGGAACTGGGAAAGAATACAGCACAGCGGAACTGGCGGGCCGCCTCCAGAACCTTGAACAAACCATCCATGTTAATCTTCCAGGCCAGCTGAGGCTCCTGTTCTGCTGCTGCCGACAGCAGTGATGCCAGATGAATAATCGTATCGATGCGGTATTCCCGAAGCGCCTGGTGCAGCGAGTCTTCATCACGAACGTCCATGCTGCAATAGGGGCCGCATTCGAGAAGATCCGTGTCGGGCCGGCGCCGGTGTCCTGCCGCGACCACGTTGGCTTCGCCGTATTCATGCCGCAGGGCAATCGTCAATTCGGACCCGATCTGACCGGTAGCTCCGGTGATGAGTATTCGTTTCATCGGCGATCAATCCCCAACCCGGCAAATTTCCGCATCCCAATATGATACGTTTCCCAATAAATGACTCGTCTAAGAATTTGGGATAATGTTAATTCAATTTAAAATGCAGGACAATACTGTTTCTTGCGTTTCTTGTGAATTCTCTCGAAAATGTTGGCGAATGACCGAATAAAAGGGACATTCTCAGATCAATTTCAGAAGACAAGTCACCTCGGATTTTCCGGTCAATAATCATGGAAAAAACGTTTACATTCATTTAAACAATTCGTAACAATTCTGTAACAATTATTTTGTATAATTTTTCAATTTAAAAACAGGAGCACACAGATGAACCGAGTATATTCACGGTTAGAATACGGACGACAAGCACGCCAAGCAAAAGAAAGCCCCTTTCCCTTTATTTCCCGGGCCGGTATCACCGAATTGAACCTTCCGGGAGAATAAGGACCATTATGGATCAATCATTATTGGCGGTCATACTCCTTGTTGCTACGGCTTATGTATTCGATTTCATAAACGGATTTCACGATTCGGCCAACTCCATCGCGACCGTTGTGTCCACCCGGGTCCTGACGCCACGGCAGGCCGTTCTGTGGGCTGCATTTTTCAATTTTGTAGCTTTCTTTTTCGTCGGTGTTCAGGTGGCGAAAACGGTCGGTACCGGTATCATCAGTACGACCATCATTGACAACACCCTGATGTTTTCTGCCCTGGGAGGGGCCATTATCTGGAATCTGCTTACTTGGTGGTTCGGTTTGCCCAGCAGTTCATCCCATGCCCTCATCGGTGGGTTGATCGGTGCGGGGCTGGTCAAGGGCGGATTAAAAGTTCTGGTCTGGAAGGGAATTATCAAGACCGGCTGTTTTATCTTTTTGTCGCCGTTGATCGGGTTGGTCCTCGGGTTGATCTTTATGATCGTGACCTTGAATTTATCCCGATACACGACCGTGTCCAAGGCAGACCGTTATTTCCGCAGGTTCCAGCTTTTTTCCGCAGCTATTTTCAGTATCAGTCACGGTATGAACGATTCACAGAAAACCATGGGCATTATTGCCATCGTTCTGTTCAGCAGCGGCTATCTGGGGCAGACATTCTATGTTCCGATTTGGGTGGAAGTCAGCTGCTACACCGTGATTGCAATGGGAACCATGATGGGGGGCTGGCGCATCGTTAAGACAATGGGTACGAAAATCACAAAGTTACAGCCCATGGGAGGATTCTGTGCGGAAACGGCCGCCGCCTTTTCCATCATCGGAGCCTCCCTGGGGGGTATTCCCGTCAGCACGACCCATACCATCACCGGGGCCATCATGGGGGTCGGTGCCACAAAACGTCTGACTGCCGTCCGGTGGGGCCTGGCCGGCAATATTGTCTGGGCATGGATTATGACCATTCCCATATCCGCCCTCATTTCTGCTGCGATATTCTATCTTCT
>CAZIPU010000007.1:23239-30706 GCA_964541005.1 uncultured Syntrophales bacterium
GGATTATGACCATTCCCATATCCGCCCTCATTTCTGCTGCGATATTCTATCTTCTATCCCACCTGTGAAAGACTCATTTAAAGGGCTTCCCATGCCGATCTGCAGCAAATTCGGACTTTTCCTCTACAAAAATTTGATATAGAAAATCTACATGGAGTTGGAATGGCGGATCGCAAGAGATTGCCGTGCAATTTAATGAGCCAGGTCGCGGTCATCCGCCAAAGGCTTTCCCTGGTAAAAACTCGGTTGGTCCGGGGGATTGAATCCTGCCGGGTTTGTAAAATCAGCGCTTTGCTCCCGCTGATTGTAAAAAAAGGATGCCGGCTGCTGCGGTGCCTTTGCCGTGTCTTTCATGTTGCCGTCAATGGGAAAGACCATCGTTTTCCGGTATTTTGGAATTGTTAGAAAATAATTCCAGCAAGTACGGATAATTATTACACAGAATTCTGTCAACGGACTCATAAGAAACATGGAACGCAGGCTTGATCAGCCAGCCTTAAATGGAGGAGAAAAGGTGAGAAAACATGACTTTTCAGGAGTTGCAAAAATAGGGTGCAGGATTCTTTTACTTTGCTCATTCATCTTGCTTTGCGCGGCGCCCGGTTACGGACGCGAGTACCGTTTTTCGGATGCTCATCTTCATTATGTCAATTATGTTCTCCAATCCCAGGGATTCCAAAGTCTCTTCAGCGAGATGGATAAAAACAAAATCGAACGTGCCGTTGTTTTTGGCCTGGGATACGGAATTTCCTGGCCCGATATCCGGGCCTATCGTACTAAGTATTATACTGATCCACAGACAGGAACGGATTATACCCCCCCCGTTTATTTTACCAAGATGGGCGATTACCGATTGCTCATGGATTACGGCAAGCTGTCCTCCCAACGGAAAGCCATGATCTACCCTTTTCTGCAGGCCATCAACGTAAACGACAGGAACGAGATATACTATGTCCGGGAAATGTTTATCAATCATCCCGAACTTTGCGGGATCGGGGAGCTCATGATCCGCCAAGGGGCGCTGAATCAGGTGACGCCCCTGGTCCCGGAGGGCGACAGTGCGGCTCTGGACCCCATCCTGGATTTCGCTGCCGCCAATCGTCTGCCTGTCCTGCTGCATCAGAATCTTTCCGATGAGACATCGAATCGCCCCGAAGATCTGCGGGACCCGGTCTACCTGAAAGAAATCACGGACCTTTTGACGCGACATCCTGAAACGACCGTGATCTGGGCCCATGCGGGCATCAGCCGGAATCTTTACATCAGGGATTTCTTGACACTTCTCCAGCGCCTTCTGGTTGCCCACCCGAACCTTTATTTCGACCTTTCCTGGATTGTTTGGGAAAACTGCATCGAAAAGGACCTGAAAGGCTGGGCCGATCTGATTGTTCGTTACCCGGACCGTTTCATGCTCGGTTCCGATAAAATCGGGAGCTTTCAAGTCCGGTCGCCGGAGCCACTTCCCGAATCCTGGTCAAATATCCTTTCATCCCAGGCCAACAACACCGGTTTAGGTGATGTCATGAAAAGGTACACGCCTCTGTTGCAGGAAATCGATAAGCGGCAGGACGGGGAAGTGATTTCCGACATGATCTGTTACCGCAATATCAATTGGATTCTGAGCCGGATCAAATACGGCTGTAAAAGCGGCAAGCCTATCATGGATCCCTGGAAGGGCGCGGATCCATGGAAGGATCCACGCTATGCAAGACCGGTCATGACCGTTAAATTGAATCATGACAACCCTGTTCCGATCAGCCTGCACACGAACTACGAGAATCTGGCCGACGATATCCGCGAGAAGTACTATTGCTGGAATAAAAAGCGTGACTATGCCGGAGTCGCGGAAGGAATTTATATTCCAAAGAGTGACAGAAAACAGGGGATAGGGATATTCGCTTCCCCGGGATTTAAGAGTTACACGGGATTCATCGATGTTTCCAAAAACGAAGCCATTCCGGTCCAATCGGTTCTGTTTATCGACAACTGGGATGCGGCTTTCGGGTATAAAAACGATGGGGCAATTTTTTATCCCAATGGCAACTGGTCCCAGGTGCCGTGGTGGAAGGGTGAGTCGAGCAAACACGGCAATATCGATAAAGTCATCGTTCCGGAGGGCAGACAGCTTATCCTGTATGCGGATGAATATTTCCGTGGAGAGGTGCTCCGGAGAATTCCGTCCACCAAGGGGAAATTTGAAAGTCTGGGTGATGTGGCCGACCGGGTGAAATCTTTTCAATTTATCCCGAATGATAGCAAGAAATAGCCAATATTTTCTTATTGGTATGAAATCTTTTGCTGATCCGGATATTTGCCTGAATCATGATATTGAGAATCGCTGCAAATATCCGAAAAGTCAAACACCCCGGTAGCGGATGGCAAGCGCCGTGATGTCGTCCGACTGGGGTGCGTTTCCGGCGAAGTCCTGGACGTGACGGATCACCTCCCGGACCATCGTCTCCGGTTCTGTTTCCCCGAGGTTTTCCAGAAGCGTCTGCAGGCTTCCATCGGAGAAAGACTGATCCTCCACGTTCATGGCTTCCGTAACGCCGTCCGTATAAAGGAACAGCGTATCGCCGGGATTCAGAAACATTGTCTCGGTCCGGTACGTGCTGTCTTCAAGGACGCCCAGGAGGAATCCCTCCGGCAGGGGAAGCCACCGGGGCTTGCCGCCGGCGCGTTTGATCAGCGGCGGATTGTGTCCGGCGTTGGTGTACCGCAGTTCCCCGGTCCGCAAATTCAGCGTGGCGCAGAAATAAGTCAAAAACATCATGGCCTCATTTTCCACGCACAGTTCGCGGTTCACTTTCGCGAGCGCGTCCGAAAGGTCCGTATCGATACGCACCGTGCCCTTCATGAGGATCCTGGAAACAGCCATGAACAGGGCCGCGGGGACACCCTTACCGGAAACGTCGCCGATGGAAAAGAAAAGGGTTTCATCGTCCAGAAGAAAAAAATCATAGAGATCGCCGCCGACCTCTCTTGCAGGGACAAGAGCGGCGAAGATGTCGAATTCTTTCTTACCGGGAAAAGGTGGAAAATGCTTCGGTAGAAAACTCATCTGAATGGTGCGGGCGATCATGAGTTCGCTTTCCATCCGTTCCTTGGCGGCGGTCGTTTCCTTGAGATTGACGATGTACTCCTTGAGGGCCAGTTGCATATTCTCGAAAGACGTCGTCAGATCACCGACCTCGTCGCGGGACCGCTCCCGGGGAATAGTTACATCAAGGTTTCCGTTGGCGATCTCCGCCGTCGTTTCCGCCAGTTTTCTCAGAGGACGCGTGATGTTTCTGGAGATGGACGTAACGACGAAAAACAGGAAGGCCAGACCGGCAATCCCGATCGCCAGCACGATCCGGTTGAGACGGTGAACATCGGCAAAAAGCTCGTCCTCGGGGATGACCACCCCGATGGACCAGCTGGCAGACGGCAGCGACGCATAATACATCCAGGCCTTTTTCCCCGTGAAATATTCGGGCAGGGAAACAAAGCCCTCCCCTCCTCGAATCATTTCCCGGCCGATATTCCGCAGGGCGATGTCCCCCGCCGCCTCGGCAAATGTAAAGATGCTTTCCCGCATGATCAGGTCCTTGTTGGGATGGGTGACGAAGACGCCGTTGCCCGAAATCAGGAAAGCATATCCGCTCCGGTAGATCGTGACCCTGGAAAGGATTTCCTTCAGCCAGTCCAGCGACATGTCGGCTGTCACGACACCGGCGAACCGCCGCATACCCAGGACATTCCGGTAAAAGGGCACGGAAAAGGTGGACATGACCGTGTTGCCGCCGCCCTCATCGAAGTAAGGTTCACTCCAGACGGCACGGTCCAGTTCCTTCGGCAGAAGATACCAGTCCCACAGGTGGTACCGGTAATCCTTTCCTCCGAGATAGGTCAATTTCAATCGATTCTTTAAACGGGAATAGTAAGGACAAAAATCCCGGGATCGGGGATCGTAGGTGTAAGGCTCATACGCGACGGCGGAGCCGAAAATATCGGGATTCAGGTTCACGTTTTTTTCGATCTGCTTCGTCAACCCGGCCTTGCGGTAATCGACATGTTCCAGGGACGCGGCCATGTACCGCGGGGCGCCTTCCACGCCGCGCAGAACGGTTTCGATGCGGTGAACCGTGGACAGGGTCAGGTTCCGGGTGTTTTCTTCCACGTTTTCCATGACGAGGCGCCGCGTTTCAACGTAGTTGTAACCGAACGCCGCAAGGAAGACCATCGTCGTGCTTGCGAGGATGAACAGGGACAGCTTGAAGGCAAGGCTCCGTTTTTTATTTTTTCCCGGTGCAGTGGACATGGAATTCACTCAAAGGGGGTATGCGCTTGATCAAACCGCTTTCCTGGAGTTCCGCGGCAACCTTGCGATAGTCTGTTTCCGAAAGCGTGCCCATCGGAACGTTCCTGTTCCCGGTGACGATGAGGTCCTTAATCTTTTCGAACATCCATTTCTGATGGGTCCTGCTCGTGTTGATTTTCGCTTCGTTGACGTACTTCATCACGATATCCAGGGCTTCCTGCGGATGCGCAAAGGCATACCGCCAGCCCTCGAGGGAGGCCCGCACGAACCGGCGGACGGCGTCGGGATCCCTTTTCCATGTTTCTTCGAGGCAGTAGATGCCGTCCTCGGGGAAATTGAGATCCTGCCCGTCGAAGAAAAAGGTGGTGAGTTCGTCTTCGTTCAGGCCGGCGCTCAAAATGGAATGGTATTCGTTGTACCACATGGCGGAAGCCACATCGACGCCCCCGCGCAGGAAAAGATTCAGGGTGTAGGTTTGCGGGATGACCCGGACCTTGAGACCGTTTTTACG
This sequence comes from uncultured Syntrophales bacterium, assembly GCA_964541005.1. Lineage (GTDB taxonomy): Bacteria > Desulfobacterota > Syntrophia > Syntrophales > JAAYKM01 > JAAYKM01. The sequence goes on from CAZIPU010000007.1 coordinate 28,054, forward strand.
GAAGAAAGCCAGGGGCTGGACTTTAAAGTCGTCCCAGAGGCTGACCTTCTTGCCCTGCAGATCACGGGCTGAAAGGATTCCGCTTGATTTTTTCGCCACCAGGATGAAGCCGGTGCGCTGGACAATCTGGCCAACGTTGACAAGTTTCAATCCCCGGGAGCGCTGCTGGATGGCCTCGGCAAGGAACAGGGTTCCGAAGTCCGCCTCCCCCCGGGCGAGTGTCGGACAAACAGGTTTTTCCGGACCGCCGCGCAAAAGGGTAACGTCGAGGCCGTGTTTCCTGTAGACGCCCTTTTCCCAGGCGACATAGTAGCCGGCGAACTGGGCCTGGGGAAACCACTGGGGGAGAAAGGTCACCTTCTTCAGCGTTTCCGCCTGAACGGGCGATACCAGGAAAAGCCAAATCAGAAAGAACGAGAGCAGAATGCCGGGAATCCCGCTTGTCTTGACTCGATGCAAACCGGCTTTAATCGAAATGCCGTTCAACGCTTGCCGTTCACGGACAAAAATTTCCCGCAGCTCGTGCTGCTCAGGATGACGAAACCGGACTTTTTTCAGGACCATCATGTTTAACAAATACCAGTGTCAGAATGTTTTTATCATTTTCCCGGGTATACCGGACGTCATCCGTCAGTTTCTTGATCAAAACGATCCCGTATCCGCCGATCCGGTTCGCAGCCATATTGGCGTGGACATCGGGCGAATGGACGGCAAGGGGATCAAAGGGAAAGCCGGAATCCGTCACCTTGATCGTCAACACGCCGTCTTCAAAAAGGCATTCGACCCCGGCACGGCCGGCGGTATTTTCATAGGCATAACTGAAGATATTGACCAGCGCCTCTTCGAGGCAGAGCTCGATGTTTTGCAGAATACGACCGGCAAAGCCCCGCTGAGAGGCAAATGATGCAACGAAATCCAGGAATGGATGGAGTTGATCAAGCCGGGCCGGCAGCTCTATGGAAGAGACCTCTTTCATGAATCAGATCGATTTCAGCGCGTCTTCTGTCGTCTCGAATAGTTTGAAAATGGACCCGAATCCGGAAATGTTGAATACATCCTTCACATTACCCCGGAGACCGGAAAAAGAGACAGCCAAACCCCTGGGTTTCAATGCTTTCGAAATGACGAGGATGCTCCGCAATCCGGCGCTGCTGATGTATTCCAGCCCGGAGCAGTCCAATACAAGGGGCATGTTTTCCCCATCCATGATTTCCGAGATCTTTTTCTCGAACTCCGGGGCGGTAACGGTATCGACCCGTCCTTTAACCGCCGCGACGACAGCCCTGGTATCGTTGGTTTTGATCACTTCCATGGTTTACCTCCACTTCAATTTGTTAACGGATGCGTGCCGTTTCCGTTCTTTCCCAATCGAGTCGAATCATGTTCAGCAATTCTTTGGCCGCCGCAGACTCCAGGACAATGCCGTCAAAGTCGGGCGGACACAGGAGCTTCTGCATGAGCATCCCGTCACCGTCGAACCATCGGGGCAGCGCACCGCCGAAAAAGTAGCCCCTTTCTCTCAACGTGTCAACGGCAGAGCCGACCCAGGGAATGGTCATATTAAGCCATGCCTGTAGAACCACCGCGTTTCCGGATATGGCCCGCATTTCCATATCGGTGACGACGGTGCGGAAATCCGCCCCGATCTCGTGAACGGCCAGTCGCGCTACCTGGGCGCAATCGAAGATTTCCATGCCAATACGGGAAACCGTACCCGCCGACGCATTGCCTTCGGATATTTGGATCTCCCGCGTATCATCGAGACGGCAATAGAGCCGGCGCAGCTGCCGCTCATAAACCGCGGGAATGTGTATCCGGTGGGGCTTCGGTCCGTAGCAGCGGAATCCGTTAAGAGTCGCCACTCTCCCTGTCGCACTCTTTTCCCTGGCATAGGCGGCGGCCGGCATCAAGGCGATTTCCATGGCCATCTCCACATGCCTGAAGCGGGCTACCGCCTTTTGGGTGAAAACATGATTGCAGACCGCCTCGCCGAAGACTTCCTCGATACGGTCGTTCTTCGGGACGAATTCATTGTAGAGATACTCCATCATGCGATTGTTGACGCCGGCATTCCGGTATTCATTCCGTACAAGGCCGACGCCCGCTTCATAGATGGACTGAAACGGAGCCGAACGAAACAGATGTTCCACGCCAATGATCCTGCCGGATCCGGTGCGGGCGACGATGGAAAAATACTCGCCGTTCTCATTGGCGGCAATGAGGGCCTTGGGGTCGTAAAAAAGGCGGATGGGATAGTGCTCACCGTAAACATCAAGAAAGAGACCGACAATCCCTTCGGCATCTTCGGGCCGGAAATGTCCGATCTCGAAATTTTCTTTTGGAGGCTTCGTGTGACCCCACAGGTTTTCTTCCATTTCATCCATATGCTGCGACCTTTCCGTTGATTAACGCCTCCGAATGTGTGCCAATGGCATGACAAAGGACAGTGCAAGGAGAATGAATCCGGCGCCGATGTAATACAGGACATCAAATCCGGCGCCGAGCGCAATGATTGTTCCACCCATATAGGGCATAACGAAATAGCCCGCATCCATGGTGAACATCGTCAGATTCGTGTTGAGCCCGCGAAGCGGCGGTGGGGATTCCGAGAAAAGCAGGGCGTTCAGCAGGGGCAGAATCACGCCCATACAAA
>CAZIPU010000008.1:0-27243 GCA_964541005.1 uncultured Syntrophales bacterium
AGGCGTACGATTATAAGTTGCTCGATCGCTCGGTCGAAGAAATTGTGGAAACGGCGAAGAGAACCGGAGCTGCTGTTGCCGGCCCGATTCCGCTGCCGACTGAGATCAACAAGTACTGTGTGAACCGTTCACCCCATGTGGACAAGAAATCACGGGAACAGTTTGAGATCCGTACCCACAAGCGGTTGATCGATATTATCGAGCCGACCCAGTCGACCGTTGATGCTCTGATGAAACTGGAGCTGTCGGCCGGAGTGGATGTCGAAATCAAGGCGTGAACCGGGCGAAAGAGTGATCTTTCATGGTTGCAGGTTGAATCCGTAAAATAAAAAGTGAACGAGAGAGTGATGAAAAAGGGACTGATTGGCAAAAAACTGGGAATGACGCAGATCTTTGCCGAAGACGGCGAAGCGATACCCGTCACGGTGATCGAGATGGAGCCGTCTGTTGTTATCCAGAAGAAGACGATGGCAAAGGATGGATATGATGCCATTCAGCTGGGATATGGCCGGATTAAGCAATCCCACGTGACCAAGCCGCTCCAGGGGCATTTTAACCATGCCGGGAAGGGCACATTCCGATTCCTCAGAGAAATACCGGGTAATCCGGAAGAATACGAGCTTGGTCAGGAAGTAAAGGTTGAGATATTCAATCCCGGTGAATATATCGATGTTACGGGAACGACGAAAGGCAAGGGTTTCGCCGGTGTCATGAAAAGGCACGGTTTCGGTGGCGGCCGGTCCTCTCACGGATCGATGTTTCATCGTGCACCGGGTTCGATCGGTGCGAGTGCGGATCCCTCCCGGGTGTTCAAGGGAACGCGTTTGCCGGGCCAGATGGGTAATGTCAGAAGCACGGTCAAAAATCTCCTGGTGTGTGCAATCAGGCCGGACAAGAATGTCATGCTGGTCAAGGGTGCAGTACCGGGAGGCCCCAACGGACTCCTTCTTGTCAAGCAATCCGTGAAGTCGGGAAATAAGTAGGAACTGGAGTAACGAAAATGCCGATGGCTGATGTGTACAATATCGACAGGCAGAAAGTGTCGGAGATTGAGTTGAATGACGCCGTTTTCGGAAGCGACGTGAATCAGGACGTGATTTACGATGTGGTCCGGATGCAGCAGGCAGCACGCAGGAAAGGCACGGCCTCGTCGAAGGGTAGAAGTGATGTAAGCGGCGGAGGGAAGAAACCCTGGCGGCAAAAGGGAACGGGCAGAGCGAGGAGTGGAACGAGCAGGTCTCCAGTGTGGCGAGGCGGTGGAATCGTTTTCGGACCCAAGCCAAGGAGCTTTTCCTTCAAGGTTCCCCGTAAGGTCAGGAAGAAGGCATTGATTTCCGCGCTCAGTATGAAATGCAAGGAAAACCTGATGTTCGTCCTGAATGATTTCCCCATGGCTGAAATCAAGACGAAGAAATTCAAGGAAGTATTGGACCGGTTCGGGTGGGGTAAGGCGCTTTTCGTGATTGATCAGTCCTACCCTGTCCTGGAGATGTCGTCGCGGAATTTGAAAGATGTCAAGATGATCAGATCGGAAGGGATCAATGTGTATGATCTTCTGGACTACCGTGAGATCGTGTTCCTGGAACCGTCCGTGAAAAAGGTAGAGGGGGCGTTGCTGGCATAATGGAACTTTATCAGATTATCAAAAGGCCTCTCATTACGGAGAAAAGCACCCTTGCCAGGGAAGAATCGGGCAAGTACCTGTTTGAGGTGGATCGACGGGCGAATAAGATAGAAATCGGTCAGGCTGTCGAGAAGTTGTTCAAGGTCAAGGTTCTGGATGTTCGCGTGATGAATGTGCAGGGGAAGAGCAAGCGCGTCGGTAAAAACATCGGGAGAACCCAGGACTGGAAAAAGGCCATTGTCAAACTTGTGCCGGGAAATAAGATAGAGATCTTTGAAGGTGTCTAGTTAAGAGGAATATAACGGATGGCAATTGTAAAATACAAACCCACATCACCGGGTAGAAGGTTTCAGACCTGTTCGGATTTTGAGGAGATAACAAAGACACAGCCGGAGAAGAGTCTGCTGAAACCCATTAAGAAAACGGGGGGCAGAAACAGCTACGGCCGTGTAACGAGTCGTCACATCGGAGGCGGCCATAAACGGCGGTACCGGTTGATTGACTTCAGGCGTGACAAGGATGATATTCCGGCAAAAGTGTTTTCCGTAGAGTATGATCCGAATCGGAGCAGCCGGATCGCGCTTTTACACTATGCGGATGGCGAAAAAAGATACATCATCGCGCCGGCGAAAATATCCGTCGGCGATCAGGTGATCAGCAGCGAGAAGGCGGATATTAAAGCCGGTAACGCCATACCTCTGAGGAATATCCCTCTGGGGTCCCTGATCCATAATCTGGAATTGAAGGTCGGTAAGGGAGGCCAACTTATCCGGAGCGCCGGTTCTTACGGTCAGCTGATGGCGAAAGAGGGAAGTTACGCCCAGGTCAGGCTGCCGTCAGGTGAAGTCAGAAAGATCTTTATCGACTGCCGTGCAACCATAGGCCAGGTGGGAAACATTGAAAATGAGAATATCAGCATCGGCAAAGCGGGCAGAACGCGGTGGTATGGAAAACGTCCCAAGGTCAGGGGCGTGGTCATGAACCCGGTTGATCATCCGATGGGTGGCGGTGAAGGCAAATCGTCCGGCGGAAGGCATCCTTGTACGCCCTGGGGTATCCCGACGAAAGGTCATAAGACACGAACCAATAAAAGGACTGACAAGTATATTGTAAAGAGAAGGGGATAAGAAGTGGCGCGTTCAATACGTAAAGGTCCGTACATAGAGGAGAAACTTATCGAGAAGGTGCGTAAAATCGAGGGATCGGGAAGTAAAACGGTTATTCAGACCTGGTCCAGGCGTTCGACCATAACACCGGAGCTGATCGGACATACATTTGCCGTTCACAACGGAAAGAAGTTTATCCCCGTTTTCGTGACGGAAAATATGGTGGGACACAAGCTTGGCGAATTTGCCCAGACACGGACGTTCTACAGCCACGCAGGAGACCGGAAAACAAAGGTCAGAAAATAAATTATTATCCGGTTTGCGACCGGTGAATTGGGAGTCTTTAGGGATATGGAAGCGAAAGCAGTTGCCAGATATGTCAGGATTTCTCCTCAGAAGGCGAGGCTTGTGGTCGACTTAATCAGGGGGAAGAAGGTTGAGGAGGCCCAGAGAACGCTTGAATTTACACGGAAGAAGGCTGCGGAGATCGCGGCAAAGCTTTTGAAGTCGGCCGTGGCAAATGCGAGTCAGAATCCGAATATCGATGAAAATATTCTTTATGTAAAGAAGGTCTTTGTCGATCAGGGGCCCGCGCTGAAAAGATGGCGTGCCCGTGCCCAGGGAAGAGCGGCATCGATCAAGAAGAGAATGAGCCATATTACGATTGTGCTGGATGAAGCGTAAGCGTTGAGGAGGTGGAGGTTTGGGGCAGAAGGTTAACCCGATTGGGTTGAGATTAGGCGGGATCAAGACGTGGAGTTCCTCATGGTACTCGGAGAAGAAATATGCGGAGTTGCTGCATGAAGACCTGAAGGTCAGAAGGTATCTCAAAAAGAAACTTTACAATGCCGGTATATCCAAGATCGGGATTGAAAGAGCTGCAGATCGGGCAAAGGTTAATATTTATGCGGCCAGACCTGGTGTTATCATCGGCAAAAAGGGTTCCGAGATAGAAAAGCTCAAGAAGGATCTGGAGGGAATCACGAACAGAGAGATCATCCTGAATATTCTTGAAGTCAGGAAGCCTGAAATCGATGCCCAACTCGTGGCGGAGAACGTTGCCCTCCAACTGGAAAGAAGAGTAGCCTTCCGTAGAGCGATGAAGAAATGTGTGACCTCGGCATTGAAGTTCGGTGCCAAAGGCATTCGTATTAATTGTGCAGGACGTCTGGGCGGTGCGGAAATGTCGAGATCCGAGTGGTACCGCGAAGGGCGCGTTCCACTGCATACCTTAAGGGCAGATATTGATTGCGGATTTGCAGAAGCCCATACGGCATACGGCCAGATCGGCGTTAAGGTACTGATTTTCCACGGTGAGATATTACCGAATCAGAAACAGGTGTAAAAAGACCCCGGAAGCGGGCCAGGTTCAGAAAAAGAGATTCAGGCACAGAGGGATAAGACATGTTAGCACCGAAAAGGGTGAAATATCGGAAGATGCAAAGAGGCCGCATGGGAGGTAAATCCATCCGGGGCGGGGACATTGCCTTTGGTGAGTTCGGCCTGCAGGCGGCTGAGTGCGGGTGGATTACGGCCAGGCAGATTGAGGCCGCACGTATTGCCATGACGCGGCACGTAAAAAGAGGCGGTAAGATCTGGATCAGGGTGTTTCCCCATAAATCCGTGACAAAAAAACCCGCCGAAACCCGGATGGGGAAGGGTAAGGGTGCCCCGGAAGAATGGGTGGCCGTTATCCGGCCCGGTGCGGTTCTCTATGAAATGCAGGGCGTGACGGAAGAAATTGCCCGGGAGGCCTTCCGGCTGGCGGCACATAAGCTTCCTATCGCGACCAAATTCCTTGCCAGGGAGATATCCGATGAAAATTAAAGATATCAAAGATCTGAGTAAAGATGAGTTAAAACAGAAGCTGAGACAACTCAAAGAGGAGTATTTCAATCTGAATATCAGAAAAGCGTCCGGTCAGTTGGAATCGACGGCTTCGCTCACGAATATCCGGAAAGATGTCGCGAGAATCAACACAGTTCTAAGGCAGAGGGAGGAACGAGCGTAATGGCGGAGCGGGGCAACAATAGGACGATCAAGGGTGTTGTGGTCAGCGACAAGATGGACAAAACGATTGTTGTCTTGTCGGAGCGGCTCGTCAAGCATCCCGTTGTACATAAGTTCGTAAAGAAACACGTCAAGTACAAGGCCCATGATGAAGCGAATGCCTGTCAGGTCGGCGATAAGGTGTTGATTATCGAATCAAGGCCACTCAGTAAGGACAAGCGCTGGAGAGTGCGCGAAATTCTGGAAAAGGCGAAGTAGCGGGTCAGAGAAAGGTAATAAAGAGGTTCGGCTATGATTCAGATGCAAACCATATTAACCGTCGCGGACAATTCCGGTGCGAAGCGGGTTGCCTGTATCAAGGTTCTCGGCGGATCAAAGAAAAGATACGCAAGTGTCGGGGATGTCATTGTTGTTTCGGTTAAAGAGGCGTTGCCCAATTCCAAGGTGAAAAAGGGTGATGTCATGAAGGCCGTGATTGTCCGTACCGTGAAAGAAGTTAAAAGGCCCGATGGATCCTATCTGAAGTTCGACGAAAACTCGGCCGTTTTAATTACGAATCAGATGGAGCCGGTGGGAACCCGTATATTTGGGCCCGTGGCGAGGGAACTGAGGGCAAAACAGTTCATGAAAATTATATCGCTGGCTCCAGAGGTATTATAAAAAGGATATTGACGCCGAGGGGATAAGAACCAAGGGCGGATGACAAGGGATGAGGAAGCAGGGATGCAAGAGACTGGTTTGAAAAAAGGCGACCTGGTTAAGGTAACGGCGGGAAAAGAGAAGGGGAAAACCGGTAAGGTTTTGCAGATCATCAAGAAGAAGGACAGGGTCGTCGTTGAGAAGGTCAACTTCCTGAAGCGCCATAAAAGACCGGATGCCAAGGGAAAGGGAGGAATCCTCGAAAAAGAAGGTTCTATTCACCTTTCCAATGTGATGCTGGTGTGCAGCAAATGCAATAAGGCGGTTCGGTATGGTTTCAAGGTATTGGATGATAACAAGAAGGTTCGTTATTGTAAGAAATGTAACGAGATCTTAGAGGCATAGGTCGTGAGATAATGGCAAAGGCGAGACTGAAAAAATACTACGAAGAAGAAGTCGTTCCGGCGTTGATCAAGGAATTCGGCTACAAAAGCAGAATGGAAGTACCCAAGATGGAGAAAATCGTGGTGAACATGGGTCTTGGGGAAGCGATTCAGAATGTCAAGGTGTTGGACAGCGCAACGGAGGAACTTGCCAAGATAACAGGCCAGAAACCGGTCATTACCAAGGCGAGGCGCTCCATATCCACATTCAAACTGCGTCAGGGGATGTCTATCGGTTGCCGGGTTACCCTGAGGCAGGATAAGATGTACGAATTCTTCGATCGGCTGGTCAGTGTGAGCCTGCCGCGGGTCCGCGATTTTCGGGGTATTCCTGCAACGTCGTTTGACGGAATGGGGAATTACACGATGGGGCTGCGGGAGCAGATCATCTTTCCGGAGATCGAGTACGACAAGATTGAAAAAGTCAGAGGAATGAATGTCGTTATCGTAACGACGGCGAAGACGGACCAGGAAGCCCGGTTCCTCTTGAAACTGATGGGTGTACCCTTTAAGAATTAACGACCGGATTATCAGAAAGAAAGGCATTGCTGGAGGAGCGAGGGTGGCGAAGAAATCATTAATCGCAAAGGCTAAAAGAGAGATGAAGTTTTCGGTAAGGGAATACAATCGTTGTCCCCTTTGCGGAAGATCGAGGGCGTATTACAGAAAGTTCGATATGTGCAGGCTTTGTTTAAGAGATCTTTCACTAAAAGGTGAAATTCCTGGTGTCATAAAATCCAGTTGGTAGAGAGGCGGGACGAAGGAGTATTATTATGGGGATGACAGATCCAATAGCGGATATGATCACGAGAATCAGAAACGCGAACCGCGTGCATTTCAAGAGCGTCGATGTCTTTCTCTCTCGGATGAATCAGGATATTGCGAAAGTGTTGCTCAGTTGCGGTTATATCGGCGGTTATGAGCAGAAAAAAGACGAAAAGGGTCAGGATGTGCTCCGGATATACCTGAAGTATACGGATGGAAAGAAACCCGTGCTAAGTAATCTGCAGCGGGTAAGCAAGCCGGGCCGCCGGGTCTATTTAGGTAAAGATGACATACCCAAGGTGCTGAACGGTTATGGTGTGAGCATCATTACGACATCGAAGGGCGTCATGACGGATAAGGAAGCAAGGGCAATGAACGTTGGTGGTGAAGTTCTCTGCAACGTTTGGTAAATAGGCAGGTTTAAGTCATAGGGAACGGAGTTTTTTTGCATGTCAAGAATCGGGAAGAAAATCATTGAGATACCGAGTGGCGTGTCGATCAGGCAGGAAGGATCGTTCGTCGAGGTGAAGGGGCCGAAGGGCACCTTGTCGAGAACTCTGCCCCAGGGGGTGGAGGTGGTTGTCGAGTCGGGCAAGGCGGAGATCAAAAAGCTTTCCGATACGAGAATATCCGATCAGAATCAGGGGTTGACCAGGACCTTGGTCGCGAATATGGTGACCGGAGTCAGTGCGGGCTATGAGAAGGGCCTGGAAATCTCCGGAGTCGGATATCGTGCGGAGGTGGTCGATAACGTATTGAAACTGGCCGTCGGGTACTCTTCTCCCGTTGAGTACAAAGTTCCGAGCGGAATTACCCTGAAGGTCGACAAACAGATCAATATCGTTGTTGCCGGGATTGACAAGGAACTGGTCGGCCGGGTTGCATCGGAAATTCGTAGCGTCAAGAAACCGGAGCCCTATAAGGGGAAAGGGATCAAATACGTAGGCGAAGTGGTCAGAAGGAAGGAAGGGAAGTCAGTCGGTGCGTAACCGCTGCAGTATAAAAGAGAGGGGTAAGGCAATTGTCGTCTAAAAGGATAACGAAAGTCAGGGAGAAACGGGCGAAGAGAGTGCGGTCCAAAGTGCAGGGTACGATGGAAAGGCCGCGGCTGTCGGTTTTTAGAAGTGATCGGCATATCTATGTCCAGGCGATTGCGGATGATGTAGGCAAGACCCTTGCGCAGGCCTCCACGTTGGGTAAGGATCTGGATCAGACGGTTCTGAACGGAAAGAAGATCGATGTGGCCAAAGAGATAGGCAAGCTGGTTTCGTCCAAGCTGTTGGCTATGGGGATCAGTACGGCCGTTTTTGACCGGGGCAGATTTCTGTATCACGGCCGGGTGAAAGCGCTGGCAGAAGGTGCAAGAGAAGCCGGATTAAAGTTTTAACAGGCAAACCATAAATTACGCTGAAGGGAATAGCCTTGAATAAGAGAGAAATAAGAGAAGATGAACTCCTGGATAGAGTGATTGCCATTAATCGGACGGCAAAAGTGGTAAAGGGTGGAAGAAGATTCAGGTTTAGCGCGATCGTTGTGGTTGGAGATGGAAACGGGTCCGTCGGTTCAGGTCTTGGAAAGGCCCATGAAGTGCCGGAGGCGATCCGCAAGGGGATGGAACAGGCGAAGAAAAGCATGACCAAGATTGCCATCCTGGATAAAACCGTTCCTTACGAAGTCGTCGGCCACTACGGTGCAGGCAGGGTGCTCCTGAAACCCGCTTCGCCGGGGACCGGTTTGATCGCCGGTGGCGCTGTCAGGGCTGTTCTGGAGGTTGCGGGAATTCATAATATTCTGACGAAGTGTCTGGGATCGCATAATCCCCATAATCTTGTGAAGGCGACGATTGACGGCCTTCAGCAGTTGCAAGAGCCCTTGATGATCGCTTCGCAGCGAGGGAAGGCCTTAGAGGAGATCTAGAACGGAAGGGGAGTGTGCTGTGGTGAAAATGCTGAAGATCACGCAAGTGAAAAGTTATGTCGGAAGACCGGAAAAACAGAGAAAAGTGCTTCGCGGTCTCGGGCTGGGTAAGATGAATCGCAGTGTGGTACTTGAAGACAGAGCTGAAGTGCGTGGTATGATTAATAAGATCAGTCATCTGGTTAAATTTGAAGAGATCGAGGGGAAGGAAATATGAATTTAGGAACACTGAGACCGCCAGATGGTTCACGCAAAGATCGCAAACGAGTGGGACGCGGTGATGGATCAGGTCACGGCGGAACCGCTGGGAAAGGCCACAAGGGTCAGAAGGCAAGATCCGGCGGGAAGGTCCGTCCGGGATTTGAGGGTGGTCAGATGCCGCTTTCGAGAAGATTGCCTAAGCGGGGATTCCGTAATCTGTTTCGGAAAGAAGTCATTGCGGTAAACGTGGCGCACCTGAATCAATTTGCCGAGAATACCGTCGTCGATGCGGAACTGCTGCTGAAGAGCGGTTTGATCAAGCGTACGGGCGATGCGATCAAGATTCTGGGCAAAGGAGATATAAGCGTTCCCCTGACCATTAAGGTGGACATGATCAGTAAAGGGGCGAAAATTAAGATTGAGGCCGCCGGCGGTTCCTTTGTAGAGGTAGCGTGATTTGATTGAAGGCTTCAAAAATATTTCGAAGATACCGGAGCTTCAAAAAAGGATCCTTGTTACTTTAGGTCTTTTAGCCGTCTACAGAATAGGCGCTCATGTCCCGACACCGGGAATCGATACGGTTGCCCTGGCAGCGTTCTTTGAACAGGCCAAGGGCTCACTGCTGGGACTTTTTGATATGTTTGCCGGGGGCGCCCTCAGCAATCTGTCGGTTTTTGCACTGGGAATCATGCCGTATATTACGGCATCAATCATTCTGCAGTTGCTGACGATTGCCGTACCTCATCTGGAAAAGCTTTCCAAAGAGGGAGACGCGGGCCGAAAAAAAATTATCCAGTATACCCGATATGGGACCGTTCTTTTAAGCATCATCCAGGGATTCGGCATTGCCGTCGGCCTGGAGAATATGGCAGGGCCGACCGGGGTGTCCATCGTGATTACGCCCGGCTGGGGGTTCCGCCTCATGACAGTCATCACCCTCACCGCAGGTACTGCGTTTATCATGTGGCTGGGCGAGCAGATCACAGAAAGAGGGATCGGAAACGGGATATCTCTGATCATTTTTGCCGGTATTGTCTGCCGGGGTCCGGAAGCTGTTTTGAATACTTTCAGACTCCTTTCGACCGGTGAGATGGGGATCTTTATCATTCTGTTCCTGATGCTGATGATGGTTGCCGTAGTCGGTGCCATTGTCTTCATGGAGACCGGGCAGCGACGAATACCCGTTCAGTATGCCAAAAGAGTGGTGGGACGGAAGATGTATGGCGGACAATCGACGCATCTCCCCTTGAAAATCAATACGGCGGGCGTGATTCCGCCAATTTTCGCGTCGTCGATTATCATGTTTCCGGCAACCATTGCGAACTTCATTCCTCATCCATGGATGAAAGCGGTCGCAGATGCCCTCGTGCCGGGACGGGTCATGTATGAGTTTCTTTATGTCGTGTTTATTGTATTTTTCTGCTATTTCTATACGGCAGTTACGTACAATCCGGTGGATGTTGCGGACAACCTGAAAAAATATGGCGGTTTTATCCCGGGTATCAGGCCCGGTAAGAAAACGGCGGACTATATTGACGAAGTGCTGACAAGGCTGACTTTCAGCGGCGCGATTTATGTGTCCGCTGTCTGCGTTCTGCCGAGTATTTTGATCAGTTACTTTAATGTACCCTTCTACTTCGGTGGTACGGCGCTTCTGATCGTCGTGGGTGTAGCTCTTGATACGGCCGGTCAAATTGAAACGCACCTTTTGACCAGACAGTATGAGGGGTTCATGAAAAAAGGGCGCATCGGCAGAAGGCGCTGATTTATTTGTCTGGGAGAGCGTGACGAGGTCGCGAACAATGGTCATCCTAAAGCGACCGGAAGAAATAGAAAAGATGAGGACCAGTAACCTCATCGTCGCGGAAGTCCTCAACGAGTTGAGGAGTCTGGTAGAGCCTGGTGTCACGACGAGACAGCTTGATGAGTATGCGGAGTCGCTGGCGAAGAAGAAAAAGGCAAAGCCGGCTTTCAAGGGATATCATGGATACCCCTTCGCATTGTGCGCATCGGTCAATTGTGTTGTGGTTCATGGGATGCCGTCGGATCGGGTGCTCGTGTCCGGGGATATCTTGAGCATGGACTTTGGCATTTATTGCGACGGGTATTACGGGGATGCGGCTATAACTGTTCCCGTGGGGGCAGTGTCAGAAGAAGCAGCGCATCTGATGTGCTGTACGGAAGAAGCTCTTTATCAGGCCATCAAGGAGGCGGTTCCGGGAAATCGGCTGGGTGACATATCGGCCGCCTGCCAGAATAAAGTTGAAAAGGCGGGATATTCAGTGGTCCGGGATTACGTGGGCCACGGGATCGGTCGACATCTGCACGAAGAACCGCAAGTCCCGAATTACGGAACCAGAGGGAGGGGCTTGGAGTTGAAGGCCGGAATGGTCTTGGCGATTGAACCCATGGTCAATCAGGGTACTTATCAAGTAAAGCTTCTCGAGGATGGCTGGACGGTGGTCACGGGAGATGGGCGTTTATCGGCTCATTTTGAACATACAGTGGCGATAACCAATCGAGGACCGGATATTCTCAGCCGGTTGCCGTAGGCTGGTTGATGTAACAGGAAAACGGAAAAAGGATGGCGAAAGAAGAGGCAATAGAGGTTGACGGCAGGGTGATCGAGACGCTTCCGAATGCCATGTTCCGGGTGGAGCTGGAAAACGGCCATAAGGTGCTTGCCCATATATCCGGAAAAATGCGGATGCATTTTATTAAAATTCTTCCCGGGGATAAAGTGACCGTGGAGCTTTCGCCCTATGATTTGACAAGAGGCAGAATTACCTACCGTTCCAAGTAAAGGAAACGGCAGAGAGCGTGCGGATATAAGGTTTGCAGACAACGGAGACGGTGTCGATACCATCATCAAGGGAGCAGGATCGTGAAAGTAAGATCATCAGTGAAGAAAATTTGTGACAAGTGCATCATCGTAAAAAGACATGGCGTGTTGCGCGTCGTGTGTGAGAATCCAAAGCACAAGCAGCGTCAGGGTTAATTTGCCGGAATACGAGGAGGTTGTCAGGTGGCAAGAATTGCAGGAGTCGATTTACCGAAGAACAAAAGCATGGACATTGCGTTAACCTATATTTACGGTATAGGCAGGTCAACGGCGCGAGAAATACTGGATAAGGCGGGTGTCCCCTACGAGACCAAGACGGACAATCTTGCAGACTCAGAAGTCAGTTCCATCAGGAGCATTATCGACAAGGAGCACAAGGTTGAAGGCGATCTGAGAAGGGACGTGTCCATGTCAATCAAAAGATTGATGGATGTCGGTACCTATCGCGGATTACGCCATCGGAAAGGCCTTCCGGCAAGAGGACAGCGGACAAGAACGAACGCCCGGACAAGGAAAGGTCCCAGAAGGGCCATCGCCGGCAAGAAAAAGTAAGAAAACCGATTCAAAAAGATTGATTTGGAGGCAGCATGGCTAAGCCGGTAAGAAAAACGGGGAAAAAGAAGGAAAAGAAAAATATTCCGGAAGGAATCGCCCATATCCAGTCTACGTTTAACAATACGATCGTGACGATCACCGATCTGGGGGGAAATGTCATTTCATGGTCATCATCGGGAATGCAGGGGTTTAAGGGGTCCCGGAAGAGTACGCCGTTTGCGGCGCAGATGGCGGCGGAGGATGCCGTGAAGAAAGCGAAAGATCATGGCGTACGTCGGGTGCAGGTATATGTGAAGGGGCCCGGTTCCGGACGGGAATCGGCGTTGAGATCCTTACAAGCGGCCGGTTTAACGATCAGTCTGATCAGGGATGTCACACCTATCCCACACAATGGGTGCCGTCCGCCGAAGCGGAGAAGGGTGTAATTCAATCCGGATTCATTAATAATTTAATGGCTTATATTATAGGGAGGCGGTCTTGGCAAGGTATTGCGGATCAGTATGCAGGTTGTGTAGAAGAGAAGGCTTGAAGCTATTTCTCAAGGGAGATCGATGTTTCGGTGAGAAGTGCGCTTTCGAAAGAAGGGGGTACTCACCGGGAGAGCACGGCCAGGGGCGGAAAAAACAATATTCCGATTATGGCCTGCAGCTTCGGGAGAAACAGAAGCTGAAGAGGATGTACGCGGTTCTTGAGAAACAGTTCGCCGGCTATTTCGATAAGGCCGACCGGCAGAAGGGAATTACCGGAACGAATCTGCTCCTGCTCCTGGAAAGAAGACTGGATAACATGGTGTTCAGAATGGGATTTGCCAACTCCAGGACCGAAGCACGTCAGCTCGTGCGGCACAACCATTTTCTGGTCAACGGCAAGAGGGTGAATATCCCGTCGTATCTGGTTAAAGTAGGTGATGAAGTTACGGTGAAAGAGAACAGCAGGACAGTTGCCCGTATCTCGGAGGCCGTCAGCACGGTTGCCCGCAGGGGTGTCCCACAATGGTTGGAGTTGGATAAGGAGAGCTTCAAAGGAACGGTGAAGATGTTGCCCGTACGTGAAGAGCTGACCATGCCGGTTCAGGAGCAACTGATCGTAGAACTCTATTCCAAGTAAACGATTGAATGCGGAATAACTTATTTGAAGACCCAAAGGGCAGGGGAAGTAAACCATGCTGAAAAATTGGTATAATTTGATCAGGCCCAAGCGGATAGAAGTGGATGAAAGTACGCATACCTCATCGTATGGCGAGTTTTCGATCCAGCCCTTGGAAAGAGGTTTCGGGACAACGCTTGGCAATGCCCTAAGAAGGGTGCTTTTATCCTCCATCAGCGGTGCGGCCATTGTATCGGTCAAGATAGACGGCGTCCTTCATGAATTCTCCACGGTGCCCGGCGTCAAGGAAGACGTGACGGATATCGTTCTGAATCTGAAGGGAGTGCGCCTGCTCATGCATCAGGAAGGCCCCAAAACGATCCATATCGATGCCACAGGCGAGCAGGCAATCAGGGCAGGAGATATCGTTACGGACGGAACGGTGGAAGTCCTTAATCCGGATCATTACATTGCTACCTTATCCGAAAACGCCACGATGAAGGCGGAAATGGTCGTCAAGGTCGGCAGGGGATATATTCCGGCGAAGAAGGAACGAGACCCGGAACAGTCGGAAGGAACCATCAATATCGATGCGATCTACTCACCGATCAAGAAGGTCAAGTACACGGTGACCTATGCGAGGGTCGGTCAGGTTGCGGATTATGATAAATTGATCCTAGAAGTGTGGACGGACGGCAGTCTGCTGCCGGAGGATGCGATTGCCTATGCAGCGAAAATTCTGAAGGATCAGCTGGAAATATTCATCAACTTTGATGAGGTGGAAAGTGAAGCGCACGAGGAGGAGATTGAAGAAAAACAGGATTTGAACGAATATCTCCTGAGGCCCTTCGATGATCTGGAGCTGTCCGTACGTTCGGCGAATTGTCTGAAGAATGCCGGAATCCGGCTGATCGGAGAACTGGTGCAGAAAACAGAACCGGAGATGCTGAAAACGAAGAACTTCGGTCGTAAGTCCCTCAATGAAATCAAAGAGATTTTAGCGGAGATGGGGCTGAGCTTTGGTATGAAACTTGATTTTCCCCCCTGGAATCAGCCGAAAAAAGAAGAGCTTGAGTGAAACAGGGCCCGGGAAATTTAATTCAGGAAATCTGAGAAAGGAACTTCTCAATGCGTCACGGATATCAGAACAAAAGATTGGGGCGACCCATGGCACACCGGGAGGCCATGTTAAGAAATATGGTCACGTCCCTGTTGAAGCATGAAAAAATAAAAACCACGGATGCCAAAGCGAAGGAGTTGCGAAAACTGGCCGAAAAAATGATTACCCTTGGGAAAAGAGGAGATCTCCATGCCCGGCGCCAGGCACTGGCGGTTATTCGTGAACGGGATGTGGTTGAAAAAGTGTTCGGCGAACTGTCCGAGCGTTACCGTGAGCGCAAGGGGGGGTATACAAGGATTATTAAGGGGGGATTCCGCGTGGGAGATAATGCCCCGGAATCCATCATCGAGTTTGTCCGGGATCAGGAGGAAGTGAAAACCAAGGCGAAGGCGGCTCAGGAAAAGGCTTGATCACTTTCTGAAAGCGGGTGATCTCCAATTTAAACTGAAATAAATGAAAACGAAAGGCAAGTAGTCATACTTGCCTTTTTTCTTGTCATTAAAGGAAAAATGTCTATACTGGACAGCCATAAATAGTTACGTGATCACTCTCCTGCGGGGGAGTAAGAAAGGAGGCTTGTTATGGCAGAGGAAAAGATCGGGGAGGTCGTTAAATTTTTTTCCAAGCCGAGCGTTGCCGCCATTAAAATAACAGGTGGCGAACTGGGTGTCGGGGAGACCGTCAAGTTTGTCGGTCACACCACGGATTTTTCGGAAACCGTCGAATCCATGGAAGTGAATAATCAAAAGATTGATAAGGCTGTCGCCGGTGATCTGATTGGCCTGAAAGTCAAGGATCGTGTCCGCGAAGGTGACGAAGTTTTCAAAGTGACCTGACCCCATTGCGTCAGTTACGTCTATATTAAAAGTCAGTAAACCGGCCTAGCGGTGTTATGAATTCGCCTGCCTGTCATGCCCCTCCATCAGGAAAACTGCCGGCAGGCAACACCGATGTGGGGAGCTGTTGCCTGCTTCAGGATAACGATGTGGTTCCCCGATTTCGTTCTACCCGGCTAATAATGCGGGCTGCCGCCTTTTCATCGATTGACGGTATCGGACTGCAAAGACGATCGGACGGGGGGATGGTTTGCTGTAAAGGGATCATCTCGATTCAGGGAGACAGGAATGGATATCAGGGTACTGGGCTGTTACGGGTCACATCTGCCGGGTTGCGGTACGACGAGTTTCATGCTGGATGATACGATGCTGATAGACGGAGGAACCGTCACTTCGGTTCTGACCGTTGAAGAGCAGTTGAAAATCGAATACGTATTGATCACCCATGCCCATCTTGACCATGTCCGGGATATCATGTTTCTGGTCGATAATATTTTCCATCTGAAACGTCCCCATCCCCTTGTCCTGGTCAGTTCTCCCGGGATCCTGGAAACGATCCGCCTCCACCTTTTCAATGGCCTGATCTGGCCGGATTTTTTCTCCATTCCATCTCCGGCGGATCCCGTATTAAAAATGTTGCCCATCCGTTCCGGAGAGGTCCTGAATATCGGTCCATGGCGGGTGACGGCCATTCCGGTCCACCATACGGTGGAAACGGTGGCCTTTACGCTGGAATCGAATAAAGAATCGGCCATTTTCATCGGCGACACCCGACCGACGGAGGCCATCTGGGTACAGGCCAACGAAAAAACGCATCTCAAGTCCATCTTTATCGAGACTTCCCTGCCGAACCGGTTGGAGGAAACGGCTTGCATGACCGGTCATTTAACGCCCAAAAGTTTGGCACGGGAACTGGAGAAACTGAATCACAAAGATGTCCCGGTCTATGTTTTCCATGTCAAGCTCCATCATGACGAGGAGATAGAAAAAGAGCTCCATGACCTTCCCGATCACGGCCGGATTCATGTCCTTCACGACGGCCAGCGGATTCATCTGTAGACTGCCCAGACTTCCCATGGAGGAGACCCCAAACGATTTCATCATGACGGATCAAGATTCCCCGGCTTATCTGACCGGTCTCATGAAAAACGGGATTCGCCTGGATTTGCAGCCTTTCGAACAACTCCTTGCAAAACTTCAGCATCCGCAACGGGCTTATCCCGCGATTCTCGTGGGAGGAACCAACGGCAAGGGTTCCATTGCCGCCATGGTAACGGCTATCCTGGTGAAGGCCGGTTTCCGTGTCGGCCTTTATACCTCGCCCCATCTGGTCGATGTCCGTGAAAGAATACGTGTGAACGGACAGATGATCAGCCCGGAAGAAATTGACGCCTGTCTTGCGGAAATCCGGGTGGCGGATGATCCCGGATTGACTTATTTTGAATGCCTCACCGCCGCAGCGTTCATTCATTTCTGCAAGCAGCATGTCGATCTTGCCGTCCTGGAGGTCGGCATGGGAGGCAGGCTTGATGCGACCAATGTTGTTTCGCCGGTTTTATCCATCATCTCCAACGTTACACTGGAACACACAAATTTCCTGGGAAGACGCTTACGTGAAATTGCCACGGAGAAAGCGGGCATCATCCGGGAAAAGGGGCTGTGCCTGACAGCGGCAACCCAGAAAACCGTCCGGGAAACGCTCCGAACCCGGTGCCGGGAATGCGGTGCTACCCTGCTTGAACTGGGAATCGACTTCAGCGTTCGCAGAGGGCGGGACGGTTCCTTTTCCTACCGGGGAAATGACCTGACACTGCGACACGTACAAACCGCTTTACCCGGGCTCCACCAGGTGAAGAATGCCGCCCTGGCCATTGCCGCTATCGGTGAATTAACCGGCCGTGGTTTTCCGGTGACGGAAAAAGACATCATCACCGGCCTTACTTCCGTAAGTTGGCCCGGCCGCCTGGAAACGGTCCGGAGCAGGCCGACGGTGATCCTGGATGGGGCGCACAACCCGGCCGCCGTCGCTGTGCTTTGCGCATCACTCAGAAAGTTTTATTCGTGGCGTCGGCTGATCGTCGTTTTCGGTGTGCTGGAGGATAAAAAATATGGGGATATGGTAAAAATGTTGTGTTCCCTGGCCAGCGAAGTGATCATTACCAGACCGAAAACGGAGCGTGCCGTTTCGCCGGAAGTTCTTTTACCTGTGGTGAGGCGATACGGTATGAAGTCGGAGGTGATTGAAAACCCTCCGGATGCCCTGGAAAAAGCGATGGCCGCAGCGGATGCCGCCGATCTGATCTGCATTACCGGTTCCCTCTATCTGGTCGGAGAGATCAGAGGCCTTCTTGCCGGCGGCGGGATGGCGTAATCAGCGAAAAAGATCAAAATTCACGTTAGTTCATTTTGACTTAATGATCCAAATAGACTAGGATGCAAAAACCCGAAAGTAGAGCGGCAAGGACGGCAATGACAGTGGTAAGGAGCGGGAGCGAAAGAGAATGGGGCTGATCCGGGGAAAAAGATGGGCATGGATATTTGCACTGGCTTCGGTCATGTTTTGGGTACCATCTTCTGTTTACTGTGCTTTCGATGGCGGTCTCAAGAGCCAGGAAGGCCCCGTCAATATCGAGGCCGACCGCCTGACGTATGAGGAAGACGATGAAACGTACCATGCCGATGGCGACGTTCTGATCACCTATTCGGGAGGGTCCCTGACTGCGGATTCGGTCATCCTGAGGAGGGCCGTCAACACGGCCTACGCGAAGGGCCATGTGGTGCTCAAGAGCGATCAGGACGTTCTCGAGGGGGAAAGTGTCGTTTTTAACATCGACACGAAAACGGGAACCGTTGACGGCGGGAAGATGTTTGTGGCCAAGAACCATGTTTACGTCAGGGGCGGCCAGTTCGAAAAGAGCGGTGAAGCCACCTACCGCGTGCAGGATGCCGTGGCCACGACATGCGACGGACCGGACCCCGCCTGGTCTCTCAAGGGCCGGGAGTTGAACGTGACGATTGACGGGTACGGTACATTGAAGCATGGCACCTTCTATGCGGGCAAGATACCGGTCTTTTATCTGCCCTACATGCTGTTTCCCGTAAAAACCACACGACAGACAGGGCTCCTTCTGCCCTATGTTTCCTATTCGAAGAGTAAAAACGGCATGGATATCGAGGTTCCCTTCTACTGGGCCATATCCGAAAATATGGATGCTACCTTTTATCAGCGTTTCATGACCAAACGGGGATTCAAGGAAGGCGCCGAATTCCGGTATTTTCTCACCCCCGATTCATCCGGCGTGGTTTATGGGGATTACCTCTACCAGGATCGCCTGCGGGTCGAAGAATCGAACGGTGTCCTCTCCCGGGACTGGGACGATAACCATGACCGGTGGTCCTTTTACCTCCAGCATGAATCGTCCTTCGAGAATGGATATTATTTGAGAGCCGATATCGCACGGGTTTCAGATCATTGGTACTTTAAGGATTTTTCTTCCCGGAACTATTACCGGCAGCATTATGCCAAGAATCCTGACGAAGGGTTTAAGCGGGTGACCTTTGAGGCGGATAAGTCTACGCGTTACCTGGATTCCAAGTTCCGATTCGTCAAGGACTGGTCGCTCTATAACCTGACGGTCCTGGCACGGTATACGGACGATTTTACCAGTGCCTCGAATGCCGCAACGCTTCAGCAGTATCCCGAGGTGACGCTGACGGCGGTGAATCAACCCCTTCCGTATACGCCGCTGCGGTATGAGCTGCTCACCTCCTACAACAACTATTACCGTGACGATGGGCAGAAGGGGTCTCTCTTTGATTTCCATCCCGCCCTTTCTCTGCCTGTCAGTCTGGGACGTTACGCTCAGTTTACGCCGAAGGCCGAGTGGCTCGGATCTGCCTGGTCTGCAAGGGGAGACAATCTGGCCGGGGTTGATAAAAACGGCAACCGGAGCATTTATGTCGTGGGCGGCATGTTCACATCCGATGTTCAGCGCATTTACCAGTTCAATGGGAAACAGGTCGAAAAAATTCGACACGGAATCCGGGCGGAACTCGGTTACACCTACAGCCCGGATGTGGATCAAAAAGACATCCCCGATTACATGGAGATGATGGATGAGCAGAACGGCCTGACATACGCCCTGACCAACACCCTCATGGTTAGAATGAAAGAAGGAACAGCAGGACCGAGGTATCGCGAGATCATGCGGTTGAAACTGTCGCAGACCTACGATTTTAACGGAATCGGCAGGGATACATGGGAAGAGGATGATAACGACAGGCACTTCGGCAACGTGGATATTGCCTTCGATTTTACGCCCCTGTCCTATCTGTCAATGAGGAGCCGAAGCCGCTACGATGTCAACGACGGATCCTGGCTGCGGACGAACAACGATGTCACCGTGACCACACCCCGGGGTGACCGCATTTCCCTAGGCTATCATTATACCCGGAGCCTGATCGAAGAGATCAACATTGAGATCATGGCAAAGATCAATAAGGACATCGATCTGGAAATGACCCTCAAGCAAAACGAACTGGCGGGAAGGACCGTGGAACAAATCTACGCCATTAATTATCACCGGCAGTGCTGGGGGGTGAGAGTGGGTGTATCCGACAGTGCCGACGATCGGCAGATTTTTGCCACCCTGGATCTGTTCGGCCTTGGTTTATGATGATAAAGTCAGGGTGCCCCATGGTTTCAAACGTAATTAGACGAGAAACGAGCACAAAGATTGACTCAAACGGATCGCGAACACGTCCCGACCTTTCCGTCCATCATGGATGCCACACCCAAGGGGAATAGACTCCACATCGCCATCTTCGGCCGGACCAACGTCGGGAAATCCAGTCTCCTGAACTACATTCTGGGGCAGGATCTGGCGATTACGTCCCCTGTAGCGGGAACAACGACGGATGTCGTCGAGAAAGCGGCGGAACTCCTTCCCCTGGGGCCGGTGCTGTTTCTGGACACGGCCGGATTGGACGACCGCTCCTCCCTGGCGGAACTCCGGATCCGGAAAACGGGAGGCGTATTCAATCGTGCCGACGTGATCCTTCTGGTTACGGAGGCGGGCAAATGGTCTCGTTATGAGGAAGAAGTCCTCGGCGAGGCGAAGAAGAAAAAAATCCCCCTGATTGCCGTTGTCAACAAAATCGACCTGATGCCGCCGCCCGATGAGTTCATGGAGAAAATAGCCGGACAGGCGGAGCGTGTGGTTGCCCTGTCGGCCGCCCGCGAAGAAGGCAGAGAGGCCGCCATCGACCTCCTCAAGCAATACCTGATTGAGGTTGCTCCGGATGATTTCATGTCCACTCCGGCTCTCATGGGCGATTTGCTGCCGAGGGGGGGCCTTGCCCTGCTGGTGGTCCCGATCGATCTCCAGGCGCCGAAGGGGCGTCTGATCCTTCCCCAGGTTCAGGCGATCCGGGATGCCCTGGACAACGATGTCGCCGCCCTGGTTGTCAAAGAGCGGGGAATCCCAGCGATCCTGGACAACTTGAAGCGCCTCCCCGATCTTGCCGTCTGCGATTCCCAGGCCATCGTACAGGTGTCGGCCGATGTGCCGGAAGAAGTTCCCTGCACGACGTTTTCGATTCTCTTTGCCAGGCAGAAGGGCAATCTCGCCGCCGCCGCCGAGGGTGCCGCGGTGATCGAAACCCTGCGTCCGGGAGATAAGGTTCTGGTCGCCGAGGCCTGTTCACACCATCCGCTCCGGGACGACATCGGCCGCGTCAAGATTCCCCGGTGGCTCCGGCAGTATGTGGGAGGGGATCTCGATGTCGATGTTTCCGCCGGTAGGGATTACCCGGAGAAACTGGAGCGTTACCGCCTGATCATTCACTGTGGCGGATGCATGCTGAACCGCCGTGAAATGCTGAACCGCATCCGGACGGCCCGGGAAGCCGGGGTACCCGTCACCAACTACGGTCTGGCCATCTCCTTCACCCAGGGAGTAATCCGCCGGGTTCTCAGACCTTTTCCGTCGGCGCTTGCCGCCTATGAAAGAAAGCGGGAAGAACTTTTCCCCGAAAGGGGCAATGATAAAGAAGGCAATTAGCTGATTACTAAAGGTATTTTTTATCCAGAAAAACAGGAAAGGAATCTTGTCCATGAAAATATTCATCATCGTCGGAATGCCCGCCGCAGGTAAGAATCTTGCCCGGGAGTATGCCGTGGCCAGGGGGATTCCCTATTTCGCGACGGGAGATCTGGTTCGTGCCGAGGTCGTTCTCCGGGGTATCGAGGCAACACCGGACAATATGGCCCGGGTCTCAACGGAATTGAGAGGAGAGGACGGTATGGGCGTGACCAAACTGGCCCTGGAAACGGCGCTTAATGCCGGAGCGCCTTTGGTCATGCTGGAGGGGATGCGTTCCTGGCCCGAGATCGAGCTGATCCGGCAGCAGGCCGAGGCCGTGGTCATCGCCTTTCTGGCCCCCCTGGCGATCCGGCGCGAACGAATCATCTCCCGCGGCAGAAGCGACGACTCCGCAGATGCCTTCAACGAACGGGATCAGCGGGAGATCGCCTACGGAACCGCAGTTCCCATTGCCCTGGCGGACGAATATATTCTCAACACGGGGGCGATGGAAGACGCTCTGCAGAGGCTCAATGATCTGCTGGATCGATACCGTTAACCCATGACTCAGGAAATATTTGACCATGGCCGTTCCATGTGCGGATCGGTTTAAACGCCGGTTCAGAACAATCTTCCCCCTTTTCAAAGATCCGATTTACCGGAGACGGCGAAGCGAAGGCGGTGCCGTCGGTTTCAGTACCCTTGTTTTCCTTTTGATTTCCCTGATCCTGCTCTTTTTGCTTTTCCGGACGTTCAGCCCCTGCAACGATACCCTGACCTACCGCATCGGAACGGTGGATGACCGGTTCGGTCTGAGTCGTGAAGAATTCTCCGGACTGGTGCGGAGAGCCGCCGCGGTCTGGGCGACCCCTTTATCCCGTGATCTCTTCCGGGAAGAGCCGGATGGGAAAATTTTGATCGATCTGGTGTACGACTATCGCCAGGAAGCCTCCGACAAGCTGAAGAGGTTGAATTACGCCATTGGTAATACGCGGGATTCCTACAATCAGTTGAAAAGCCGGCACGAGGAACTGAAGTCTGAATTCGAGCAGAAGAAGGCGGATCTGGAGAGGCAATTTGCCGACTATAACGGCAGGGTTGGGGCATTTAATGCCGAAAACGACGCGGGTCGACGTCGGGGGGGTGTGTCCGAAGCAGACTATTCCCGTTTGCAGACGGAGAAAGAGGCACTGGGAATACTGCGTGACGATCTGCAGAGACGGGAGGAAGAATTGAATCAACTCGCGGATACGCTGAACAGCCTGGTTGTCGTGATCAATGAGATTGCGGCGGAACATAATCTGGACATGATGGATTACCGGGATGAGGGAAACAAACTGGGTGATGAATTCTCGAAGGGAAACTACTCCCGCAAGGGGAGGAAGGAAAACATCACGATTTACCAGTTTGACGGGGAGAGTGGCCTGGTTCGGGTCCTTGTCCATGAATTCGGCCATGCCCTGGGACTGGAACACAATGATGATCCGAACGCCGTCATGCACCGTCTGGTTCGGGATGACGATTCCATCGACCTGAGCCCGGCCGATATTGCCGCCCTTAAAGCCCGTTGCGGCGACTAAGGCGCCTGCCCTGACTTTGGTCGTATTTTCACAAACCGCTTACTTAGCATCCAGCAAATATAAACGAGACAAAGGCATAAACAAAAAACCGTCAAGCTCATTCCCACGAGGAAAGCGGTCGGCCGGTATGTCAATCTTATCAGGTGTTGCCCCCGGGATAGGGGAATGGCCATGAGGGTGTAATTGGCGGGCATGACTTCGTAATGCCTTTCTTTGCTTCCTCTCAGACCTTCAGCATGCCATCCCCGGCTGTAATTGTCCGTGATCAGCAGAATGCAGTTCGTGCGGGTTGTGGCCTGGATGGTGAGTTGGTCTGTTGAAGTATCCCAGAAGCGGCAGATTCCCGGCGAACCGTCCGAAGTGGGAGGGAAAGGAGGGGCCTTTTCAAGGATAACCATTCTCCGGGGATCGAACTCCGGATTTTTCATCCTCCGGAATATATCATCACGATTGTGAATGACTTCAAAGTTACTGATCAGATTCAGCCGAGGCATGACATCCGGGTATTCCTGCACCCGCCATTGGTTTCCCTCCGGGTATAAGATAAACCGTAAACGCAGCATCTCGTAGAGTGGATGGTAACGGTTGAACTCAACATAATTGGTGGCTTTATCCGGGTCGTAACCTTGCGTAAAACTGATGAACTCTGCGTAACGGCGTAACACCCCCGGATCATAACCCCAGATATCGTAGGTTCCGGCAGCCATGGCGCTGTTGGGATGCATGAGGTTTAGCACCCGGTAGTCTCCCGGTTGTTTCTGACGCAGATTAATGAATTGCGAAGAATACGTATCTCGGATGTTGAACGTCGTCCGCATGGTTGCGGCAAAAGAAAGCATTTCTGCGATGCCGACAAGAACAATGACATAAACGATCCTTTCCGAATGCTTCAGCAGGTAAAACAGGCCAGCTAAAAGAAAAAACAACGCGGCAGGGCGGACCAGGGACAGGGCAGCAAAACAGGCTGCCTTCCGGATGAAGCGCGGATCTTGATAGAGGAGGGGAGGCAGATAAGATTCCCTGGTTGATGCGATAAATCGGGCCATGGTTTCCCAGGCCGGCATCGATAGGGTATTGCAGAATGAGGGACTCAAAACAAACGCCGCACAACCGACGACCACACCGGACAATAACAGAAATAAAATGGTTTTTCCCAGTGACCGCGGTTGTTTTATTAAATCGTCCAATCCAATGGCGGCAAGCATGACACCAAAAAGGGCAGCGGGGAAAATGAACTTTGATGCGCCCCGGAAGAGATTAAAACCCGGCACATAATCGTAAAGGAACCGGAAAAGAGGGGCATGGCCGCCGAGGGCTAAAATGATCAAAAGAATGAACATGGCAAAGGAAAAACAACGGATTTGTTTTCTGCCATAGACGGCACCCCGAATCATCAGCACAAATCCGGTGATTCCAATGAAAAGGGTCATCGCCAAGAGATTGCAGCGGCCCCAGTAAGGGACCTTTTCGACATCGCCGAAAAAAAAAGGTGATAATATGGTTAGAAAGTTTTCCGGGGGGAAGGAGAAACTCGATGCGAATCGGTAGCTTACACCGATGCTACGGATTCCTTCCTGTGCGGCATCCGCGGCGGTAAAAAACTGGACCGCGCATAAAACACAAGCCCCGGCGTAAATGACGGGAACGATGAAAAGCAGAGGCCATCGATGCGTTTTTTCGATTAAACGGAGGCTGCAATACAGCATCACGGAGATCCCAGTGTAAAACATGTACTGGGGATGCCCTCCCAGAATCTGCATGGCGATTGTTAATATGCCGAAAAAACAGAGATTCCGTGAAGGCTGGTGAAAAAGCCGGTCGATAATGAGAAAAAGCAGAGGTGCCCAGGCCATGGTACAGATATCGATAAGATGACCGCCGAAAATATGCATGACACTGGGGCTGGAAAACATCATCAGGACGGCAGCCAGGAGGCAGGCGAGAGGATGGAGATCCCGGAAAGAGGTCCACAAGTACATGCAAAATCCCAGAAGAAAGAAATGTAAGGCAATGCTTATATTGATTGCATTGGGTAAAGGTAATATGAAGTAAATCCAGTTTAAGGGATAGAGAAGAGCCGATTCAAATCCCCCGAAAAAGGGTGCCCCGGAAAACAGATGGGGATTCCACAGGGCTAAATGTCCATTTCGGAGTTGGTTGAACCCGAAATCCCGCCAGTGGACGAAAAGGCTGGCGGTATCGGCGTGAACCGAAGAAATAATGGTTCCATCGGTTTTGATCAGATCATTTCCCCAGAAGAGCAGGGTTAAAACGGCCAGGAAGAGTCCGGCGTAAAAACGGTGATATGTAAAGAAATGAACGGTGTTGGAGAAAATATTAAAAGGCTTGAATGGTTCAGTCATGCCGCTTCTTTGCCGTAGCGTAAATGAGCAGTCCGTTTACGATAAACATTCCTTCCGGAAGAAATCCATTTTCCCGGAGTGTATTCTGCAGACGCCTTTGGGTGAAATGATTGATGTGTCCGCACCGGTACCGGTGGTAGAGGCTTCCCCGTAAGTAACCCATGTAGATGCAATTCAGATTGAATAGAAGAAAAAACGGACCGAGAAAAAAATCATAAGGAACCGTAATCAGAAATGTTCCATTGTCCTTGAGAATCCGTTGCACTTCTGTAAGGACCTCCTCAAGGTTAAAAAGATGCTCCAAGGTTTCCGACATGACGACGATATCATAGTTTTTAGATGGGAGTGATGTTTCAGCAAGATTGTCTGTCACCCGGTAATCCTTCAGACGGTTGTTTCGGCAAGCCCAACGCAACATATTTTCATTAACGTCAACACCTGTAACGGGCAGGCCGTTTATATTCCAGGAACATCCTCCGCATCCCAAGTCGGCGATCTTCATGCCCGGTTGATAGTGATCGGCAACGAACCGGGTCAATTTCTCAAAGCGGGAGGAATGATACCAGGCCCGGAAACCGCTGACCTTCTCTTTATTTGTCAAGGTGTCATAATAATTTTCTTCGATATCCGCATACAAGACACCGGCCAGTTCCGCCGAACTAAAGGAAGAAATACGAACGAAGAGGATATTCAGGCAGGCCAGGCATACGAGGGATAATATAACCGCCATGATAAATCCAAGGCTCAGGTATTCCATGAAAAACCACAAAATGACAAGACTTCCTACAGCAACCAGGCCATAAAGAAGAAACTGAACGACCAAGGAGGTCTTCAACCTGATTTCTTTGTTTTCGAAAATGACATGATAGTAAAGGTGGTGAAAGATTTCATTGCACAATGTGCCTCCGAAAAAGCTGAGATAGGGATTGAGGTGAAGGAGCCGGTATAAGAAAACACTAACCGACAGGTTCAGGGCCGACCCGGCAAAGCCACCCAATAGAAATATCTGGCTTGTTTTATAGGGCAACCTTTTAAAATCGGTATTTGCAGACATCACCATACCCCCGTTCGGCATGTGGATCATGCTTTCATATAAGGAAAAACGACAAATCCCATCTTAGCTTCAGACTCAATCTGTTTTGCAGTAAAGATGGACAAGATTCGAGGGTTAGAAGCATATCCATAGGACACTTATAGTCAAGGGGAATCTGCAGTATATATTAAGATTGTCTCCATAAAATGAGAGATACCGAAGTCGGATTCTTTTGTGAAAATCCTTTACAGGATACCCCGTGGTTTACTCCGGGGAGCTTCAATTATTAGAACATTATCTGCGAAGACATCGTTTCCTTCCAGGGAATAGAGAAAGTTGAAGCTGGACTTTGACCGTTTTTGTAATTATATTATAAAAAATAGCAGGTATTGAGCACTTATGCCTGGAGTCCACAACGTTGAAT
The DNA here is from genome assembly GCA_964541005.1 of uncultured Syntrophales bacterium. GTDB lineage: Bacteria > Desulfobacterota > Syntrophia > Syntrophales > JAAYKM01 > JAAYKM01. The sequence continues at coordinate 26,628 of CAZIPU010000008.1, forward strand.
ACCGAAAGAAGGAGGAATGGCCATGTTGAAAGACATCGATTATGATCTTATGGAAACCATCACCATCATTTCAAAGAGTCTTTACCGGTATGACGCTTACATGCTCGACGCGGACAAGTGTAAATGCGAAAGTTGTGCGAAACTCTGGCAACAGTTTAAAGAAAACAGGGAAAAAGAACTTGCGGCACTTCTGACGGAGCTCAAAAACCACATTGACACGGGTGCCTTGACACAAGAGTAGCGGAAAACAGTGCAAAAAACGGATTCCGTGAACAAGTCCCCCCGTTCTCTGCGGGAGAACGGGGATTTTTGTTTTTCCCGAGTGGTTTTGTCCGGTTCTTTGACCTGCATAAGAAACCTGATTTATTGCTGTTCCATCGAAAAAACATTTGTGACCTTATCGGATCTTAAGTCCTCATGCTGATATTTCGTGCCCTGTCCTATCGCAATTACCGCCTGTTTTTTTTCGGCCAAAGTATTTCCCTCATCGGGTCGTGGATGCAGCAGATTGCCGTGACCTGGCTGGTGTATCGCATGACCCAATCCCCATTTCTTCTGGGATTGGTGGGATTTCTGGGCACGATTCCCTCTTTTCTCCTGACCCCTTTTGCGGGTG